>JBCCFC010000651.1:0-7693 GCA_039029935.1 Chloroflexota bacterium | reverse complement strand
GGCAAAAAGCGTGCTAACTACTCTGGAAAATACCGCATAAGCGGCCTGACCAGAGGACCCTTGTAACTCATCTTTTTGAGTTACAAGCCGTATTACCACTGGTAAATACCAACTCACTGTAACTGTGCGGGTCGAACTCGTGGATCAACCCGCACGAGGTGTGCTAACTGAACGGATTATGGGTAATTATTTTTGTGGAATAGCCTAGAACGGCCGAAGCCGATCATATGAGACGCAGGCCGAGTACCCCCTTCGGTAAAGATTAGACAAATATGGACAAGTATGTCTAGCTATAGCCATAGCCATCTTTTCGATGGATGCGTGTAAGATATTTACAATTGACAGAAAAGGCTGAGATACCAGAAACGGTAAACTTAAATGAGTCACGTTGTTTGGCGGTCACCCGTCCAACAGGATAGGTTCCTTGATACTTGCCTGTCGGAATCACGGCTTTTGCCATATCACCGGTCCTCCATCCTTTCCACGACCGACGGTTGGTTCGATGTCGAACCGTATTGCCATATTTATTCGTTTGACACATTTGGCGGGTACCATGTCCAACAGCCTGAATGTATAACGGTTGATGGTCTGAGTTGAGGTTAACGCATTCTCCGGATGCCCCTACACAAGCAGCATCAATAAAGTGGCACTTTGGGTATCCTTGCTGAATACGATTGTATTTGGTCCGACCACCTGTACCCACTTCGAGCGGGTATCCCATGTCACTGAGCATGCTGTAGAGTTTCCAGCGGGTTGAATTGACCACCGCTGCATCTTTCAGTGGCTTCTTGGCTCTGGCTTGGATGTCAGGATAGCCAAATTCGTCGGCATTCATGGCTCCTTTCTTCTGATTGCATGGTTGACAAGCGACACAAAGATTGGAAACACGATTGCTGCCACCATTGGCTTTGCTGGTGATATGCTCAACTTGTAAGGGAACATTTTTAACGCCACAATAGGCACACTGTCGTCCCCATTTCTCCAGCAAATATTCGCGTACCTAATATCCAGCGAGCTCACCTTGTTGATACTCCACGCCAGAAATCTCAGGATTCTGCATCAACTGTGTGTCGAATCGAACCAACTCCATCGAAATCGATGTAATTGGACAATATCTGGAGAGACGATTGAGCCACGTTTGAATATTGTATACTCGACTCATCAGTGAGGGCGGCAACCACCCTTCTAGTCTTGTTCGATTCTGAAATCTGGGTTTGCGGTAACGCGTTTTTCGGCTTCGACGACTTCGACGTAGTGCGCGTCTTGTTTCTAATGCCTTTTTGATGGGTTCCCCACGATGTTCCAATTCCGCTCCCCATATGACTTTGAAGCCACCTTCATTTTCTTGCACGATTGCGATACCCGTTGTCTTTGAGCCTGGGTCCACCTTCACCTGAATCGGTTGCGGCGCAGCCTCTTCCAGAGCATAGTTAAGAATGATGGTGAATGGATACATCCGATACACCGCTGCTTTTCCTCGCTTGAGCAATTTCCTTGCCTTCGCTGGATGACAGGGTGATAATGGATTTTTGTTTGTATCCATGACAAATACATAATTTTGTGTTGACATTTCTGCCTCTAATCTTTCGATTGTTCTGTGACTCTCGACAATGTTATCTCGCCTTCACAAAGTGGTTGACTGTTCCTGCTATTCAGAACTGTTTACAGAGCCACGATAGGGCTTGGAACTGAGTCTGGCATCCCAAGGTATCTACATGCGAAATAACGTAGCACTCATGGTGCTTAGTCTGAGCTTACATCTCTACATGAGAGAATATGGACAAATCGACTTTTTTGTCACTATTTGTCTATATTTAGCTTAAGCCTACCCTTCCATCGCCTTCCGCATCGCCTCTCCGTTCTTCAACCACCAGCCGTACAGAATCGAAATATCTGTACCGATGGAGAAGTGTTTGACACCCATATCAAGATATTCCTTCGCTTGGTCCGGTGAGCCGATTTCGGCGCGGGGTGGGACACCCATTTTGATGGCTGTTTCAAACACATATTTTCTGGCGTCGGCGACATCAGGATGTGAATGTTGTCCCGGCAGACCGATGTTCATGGAAAAGTCTGAGCCACCCCATTGAATCATATCGACCCCATCAATTTCGAGAATTTCTTCAAGCTGGTCGACTGTGCCTTTCTTCTCAATCATGATGACCACAACGGTGTCACGCACCGCCTGCACGTAGTCCGGTGAACCGCCATAACCCATGTAGGAGAAACGCCGTGTGCCGACACCATAGCTGCCCCCATCTTCGGGTGTATCTGGCCGACAGATGCGCACACATTCACGCACCTCATCCGCATTTTGACAATCGGCAAAGAGAACGCTCTGGAAGCCGGAGCCAATGGCACGTTGGGCCAAAAAGCCGCGTGGTTCCTGGTCTACCTTGATCATCGCCCCCAGATTGTGCAATTCCGCTGCACGTCCTAAGTTGTCAAAGTCATACAGATCAAAGGGCGCATATTCGGCCACAAATTCCACATAATCGTAGACTCCCGTGTGTCCCAACGCCTCGATGACTGACGGCCATGTGCTGTGGACATGGGTACTCAGGCTAGGCTGATCGTTGTTGAGTAATTCACGTAGTTTATTTGGTCGCATAGTTTTTGTCCTTTTTGTATTTATGTACGTTTTTTGCTTTTGATACCAACAGAATACATTGATGAATCGTGTGGTCTATTTTGATGGATGCAATCCTGCACCACGCTATGATTATAGGCGATGCGGGACGTTTCTCAAACTGTGTAAAATGATCCTTTGGGGCGGCTGTCGTATTCTTTTAGGCGAATCCACAGAAATAAGTACCCGTGGAGGGAGCAATCTCTAATGCGACTCTCTCGTGTATAACCCGCATTAGAGATTGTTTTTTTCGCGTTTTAATGGATATTTTATTCTGTGGAATGGCCTTATGACCTGCCGGATCATACACCTCATGAGAAAAGACCGACTATCGACCATATGCGCACATGGTGCTACGGTCAACGTGAGGAGTGCTTGAACCATGAATTGGGTATTCTTTCGTGTAGTCAGCTACTGCATAAACATGTGATTTGGATGGAAGTGAAGAATGAGCAATGGAAAGTAAACGTCGAAAATTATTAGACCTGTTTGGCATGAAGCCACATGGGGTTCGGGGTGTCCTCTGCCTATCTCCGCGAGCCTGTGGGTAATTATTTCTGTGGAATGGCCTTAGACGGGTCGGTTGATTGGATGCACTCTCTGCTCACCGACCAACCGACCTACCGAACACCGACCTACCGAACACCGACCTACCGCTTAGTTACGCCGTTCCTTTAATCTCCGATGGCACATCAGACATGGCCTCATCGGGCAGCAAGTATGAATGCGCCAGCCGTTGATCATCCCAGCCCATCAGGTCCGGTGCGCGCACATTGGGCAAGACCTGCACGGCAAAAATCTCCTGCACCGCTTCTTCAAATTGCAAGAAGGCAATGATTTCACCGTTGTTGATGTTGACCACATACACACCGCAGATGCGTTCATTGAGCCGTTCTGTCAATGGCAAGCCGCTAAAGACTGCGGTTTCGCGGATTTGTGACAGCCCAATAAAGGCCAATGGCCCACAAAAGTCAAGCCCCCGCGTAAAGCCAGGCAACTCTGTCACGGTACGCAGTTTCGCACGAGTTGGGTCTTTGTAGTGGTCGATAGCGGCCAAACTGCCATTGCCGGACTCCAACACCCAAAGCTGATTGTTATACATACGGGGTGAATGGGGCATGGACAGGTTGCGTATGATCACTTGGTTGGTTGTCATGTCCATCAACATGCCCCCCCGTGCTTTGTCGGGACGCCAGCCATTGGCCTCATCGCTCTCCCCCAGCATGGTGACATATTTGGGTTGCCCATTGACCATTGCCAGCCCATTTAGATGACAGCGGTCCTCCGGCGTCAGCGCGGTGATAAAGGGTGGTCGCCAGCGGGGGACAAAGCTGTTGTGGCTGTCCAATGTGCAAAGACAGGAAAACTTTGTGTTGATAATCCACAGTTCGCCATCCTTGTCAAAGGCCATCTCGTGAATGTCAATATCACCTGTGATATGTGAGCGTAACGGCACATAGCAGGCGTCAAACGAGCCAATCGGCTCGGTTTTTTGGGCAACCGCAGGCATGTTGTGCAAATGCCACACCTCTGCCGCACAGCCCACCGCCATGCGTGCATAGTTGGCCGCAATGCCCATTGGCTTTTTGAAGAAGCAAAAATGCGTATTGAGACGGGGCGTTTCATCGCTCAAATCCGCCTTCACCAACACAACCTTGCCCGCCTGGTAGGTAGAGACAACCAAACTTGCATTTAATTCCTTGAGAATGGCTGGAAAGTTGGTGGTGTGGATGCTGCGTAGCGGATTGGGTTCATTGGGATTGGGCTGACTATCCTGTTGTACGCCCTGTGGCTGACTTTCACCCTGTGCCTCGCCAGATTGCGTAATATCTTGTTCAATTTCAGACATCAATCATAACTCCATACGAAAACTCATTTCACCAACCGATAAACGTTGTATGATGAAATGACATTTGATAATACCTTTATGCAATTTTGACATGCTTTCGAGGATTAGTCAAGCAAATTGGGGAGATAGACAGGACGAAATCGTGCGCTCATGTTCATTGCGTCAGTTGAATCCACAAATTGGTCGATTGAGCCAAGATGTTCTGGTAACGCCAACACCGCTTCATCGTGAATACACGCACGAATCTCATCGACAAAACGGTCGGCATGGATCACCCAAAACGGTCGATTGTGAAACTGACTCACCTGTGCCGAAAGCGGCTTGGTGATGCCCAAGTTGTTGTGCATCTGGGCAACAAACGCATAGGCAAGGCTGAGGTGCGTCTGCCGTTCTTGCCATGTGTTTGCAGATAGGATATCGGTTAAGACAGGCGCGAGTCTATCCGCAGAATCAAGCTGGGCAAAGGCACTGCCAAACCATTTGATGTAGGGGGCATAGTGCCGCTCCATCAGAAAGCAGAGCCGCATCAGGTCGCGCACCAGCCGACTCGCCACCAACCGCGACCCTAGTTCGTCTCCCACCTGACCACATCGCCCCATAAACGCTTCTTCCTGAGCAATTCGTTTCCACTGTGCTGCTAATAGATAAAGCCACACATCATCTGGGTAATAGCGTAGCTTGGTGCGTAATGGATTCAACTGACCAAGGCCATCGTGAAAGACACGCCCGGATGTCAGCATCAGCAGATCATAGTCAGAGACGCTGACCCAATCAACGGCAGTGATGGTGTCTGTTGGGTCAAAGTTGAGGACATACCTGAACAGACCTTGCACGGTCAGAATCATCACCCTGTGTTCAATCTCCGCACCCTCAGTGATATCCATTCTACCCGTGCCATCTTCATTCGGTGTAAAGCTGGTCGCATAGCCACGAACCTCTGTGGGGAGTTCATGCCGGAGCCTATTGTTAAGTGCTGATTGATATGTCCCGTGGTCGGCAGAATCGAGGAACAACAACAGTCTTGGTCCCCAATCATGGTCGGTTGACTGTTCTGTATCAAAGTCCATGACCTCCGAACCCATGCCAATGAGGGCCGCAGAGTGGGGCAAATCAGGATAGTGCTTGTCGAGAACGGGTTTGACGGCTTCATGGTAGAAGAGTTCAGCTAAGTCTAACCCGTTGATAAAAGATTTGTTCATGTGGCTCCTTTACTGGTTCATGCTTCCTCTTTCAATTCATCCCAAAGAATCCGGTCAAACCCGACGCTGACCACCGCATAGCAACGCAGACGCAAGTCGTCGCCATGCTGTTTGACCAATTTTTGCCGATATTTGCGCAGTTGTACCCGTGCTTCTTCAAACTTTGCATCCACATTTTTTAATGCCACCAATTCATCCCGTGAGCGTGTCCGCACATCATCTTCTTTGAGTGCCTTGTAGATGGTCTTGCCCTTGTGCGTGGAAACCGCTTCGGTCGCCTGACTCAATGGTAGCTGCTTAAACTCAATCAAAATGTCATATAGGGCATAGCGGCGCATCCCTGGCCGTACCAGCATCAACAGATCGCCAAAACTACGTTCAATCTGCGCCTCTGAATAGATCAGGTATAGGTCGGTGTGATAGAGCAGCATCATGAAAATGGTCTTGAGCGTCTCTTCATTAAAATCTCTGGTTTCTCGTCCCGTATAGATCCGGAGCAAATGCTCTTGCGCAAAGGTGCAGAGCCGCCCCATGTTGCCCGTTGCAAAAAGCTCATCCGCCGCCGCCATCCCTGCTTCCACTTTGCTGCTGTCACTCTCTACGTTTTGCGTCAATACCCGTTCGCTGTAGAGTTTTTGGATCACCAGATTAGGAATTTGCAGGATATTCTGCCCATGAATGGTTTCGCCTGCACTGGTCAAGGCCCCCAAATAGCAAAGCAAAAGAGCCAGACGGTCACTCTGGAGATTTTCATTGAGGAGGTCTGTGACCCCAAATTTTGTCCGTAAGGTGCGCACATGGATATGTCTGTCCTCTGCAAAGGCGTCGTCGATAACCGTTGACCCTTCACGGTAGCCTGCAATGTGGAACAGTTTATGGTCATCTGGGGTCAGATTCTCATCCAATAACTGTTTGGGATAGTAGCCCCGCGATTGAAACTCGGTCAGGAAATAAAAAACCAAGGTGGGGTTATAGACTTTGGGCAGATTTGCCATGTCAACGTCATAAAAATCATCAATAAAGAGCGAACCGTTGTAGTAATTTTCCATCAACGTCATCACACGTAAAAGCTCCGTCTCTTTATCTGTGATGCGCTGTTTGGGTTTGGGGCTGTCGAACACGCTCAGGGCTAACTTGTGTACTTCTGTCTTGGTAAAGCCACACAATTCATTCAACTCGGGACGCCACGAAATATTCTGAAAGGTGTTGGCCCCACTCGTGACATCGCTCAGAACAATGGGGGAGACACCTGTCATAAACACACGGTCCAACCCATCCCCCGACCCTGCGCTCTTTAAATTTTTGAACAACGTCTTAAAGAGTCCCTCACCCTTGACCAGATTGATATAGCGTTGTCGATGTGCTTCGGTTTCCCGCTCTGTCTTCTGTTTGGGAACCATCAACACCTCATTGCCAAAGTTGTCATATTCGTCGATGAAGAGATAGAGTTTTTGTTGTGAATGTGAAATGGATGTCATTAACGATTCAAAGGAGCCAAAGGCATCTGACTGAATTTGAATCGGTTGTTTAAGCATGTATTGATAGGAAGTGATAAAGCGTTGGATGCGATTGTTGATATGTGTATTCAGTGATTCCTGAATATCCTCAATCCCACCGCTGACTGCCACGCACGAGAAATCCCAGCGCATCACCATATAGCGGCTGTGCATGGACGTCGGCTCCTGTCCAATCGCCAGATGCCCAAAAAGCCGCGTAAAGTCATCTTCTCTGGCGATGTCATAGTAGTTCATCAGTGTGGAGAGCCACAGACTTTTGCCAAAGCGACGCGGGCGCAGAAAGATCAGTTCTTTGCCCCATTCCTCGATAAAGCGGATGTGGTTGGTGCGGTCAACGTAGAGGTAATTTTCGGTGATTAGTTCATAAAAATCGCGCCGTCCATATGGAAATTTAATCATGATGTCTCCGGTTGCAGGTTGCAGGTTGCAGGTTGCAGGTTGCACATTCGTCTATTATAGCACAAGTAGGGTCTCGGATCAGGGAACGCGGATTGGTCAT
>JBCCFC010000650.1:0-7704 GCA_039029935.1 Chloroflexota bacterium | reverse complement strand
GCTTGACGTCATCTCTCTGATGCACGAGACCAACAGGACGGCTGTGAACGCCGAGGGCAACGAGCCGCCGATCGTGGTGGATATTCTGGCATTACCCAATATGATAAGGACGGCCAGACATTTTTAGCGGCCTATTCACCTGTGAGCAATATTTTGCCGTGGGCCATTGTTGTTGAGCAACAACGCAGCAGAGCCTTGGCCCCCGTCATGGTTATTGCCATTGTTGCCACCTTTGTCACACTGCTCAGTTGTGTCAGCGTCGTTCTTCTGCTTTCCCGTGTCATTCATCGCACCGTCAAGCCCGTCACTGCCCTTAGCAAAACGGTTGCTGATATCGCCCATAGTGGGAACCTAAGCTATGAATTGCCACCCTATGAATGGAACAATGAGATTGGTGCATTGACGCACTCCTTTAACCTGATGTTGCGTAAGCTCAAAGATGCTCGTGAGCGTCTCGAACGTTGGAACGATGAACTTGAGCGTCGTGTACAAATTCGCACGACGATGCTAGAGACCATCAACGAGGAATTGCAGAACGAAGTCAACCAGCGTATGCAGGCAGAAGGGGCCTTAGAGCGGCTGCTATCTCAGGAGAAACAGGGGCGCGAAGAACTGGCGCATAAGAATGTTGCCTTGGTGAACGCTAAGAAAGAGGCGGATGTTGCCAACCAAGCCAAAAGTGAATTCTTGGCGAGTATGAGCCATGAACTGCGCACACCGCTCAACTCCATTATCGGATTTAATCAACTCTTACAGAATGACAGTAATCTCACCAAACAGCAAGTTGAACACTTAAAAGTGGTGCATAACAGTGCCCATCATCTATTAGATTTGGTCAACGATGTATTGGCCCTTGCCAAAGTGGAGGCAGGGAAGATTACACTTGATGAGAGTGATGTGGAACTCATGACATTGCTGGACAACATTCGCTCACTCTTTCAATTACGTGCGCAGGACAAGGGGTTGGACTTCGTTGTGGAACTCGCTGCGGATGTCCCCAAGCGTATCCAAGGCGATGAGCGCAAACTGCGTCAGATTTTAATTAACCTCATTGGCAACGCACTCAAGTTTACCGACAAAGGAGCCATTTCTGTGCGCGTGTCGTCGCAAACATCGGTTTCATACCACGAATTTTTGGGTATCAGTGAACGATTCAACAGCAGCGTCAACGCACACGCCAGCAACGATATCCAGGTGCGCAATCGGGTCCAGCAGACAGCCTATTACTCCGATACCATCAATTTGTGGCTGGAAGTAGAGGACACCGGGCAGGGGATTGCGGAACATGAACTTGCACAGCTTTTTGAGGCATTTACACAGGCAGAGGGCGGACGCAAGAGTGGTGAAGGCACAGGATTAGGATTGTCAATTGTTCAACAGTTTGTAGACCTCATGGGTGGAACTATTCACGTCGATAGCCAGTTAGATAAAGGGAGTACCTTTACGGTTGTTGTCCCTGTGAAATTGTTGGATCCGCCGCTGGATCATCCACTGGCCCAGCCTGCCATGTTTGATGGGACAGGCTCGGCTTCAGGAGTAGTTTCAGGAGGAACAGGACTTTCTAATCGCGTACTTGGCGAGAAAGAGCATATGACCGTTTGGACACAGTCGCAAAAAGCCGAGATTGTACCTGTGTCACCCAACGGACAACCCGTATTCCCATCTGAGTCTCGTGTAGATGCTCAGGGACAGCCTATCTACAAAATTTTGTGTGTGGAGGATAAGTCGGAAAACCTGCTCTTATTACACATGCTACTCGACCCACTTGGCTTTGACCTACGTGATGCTGCCAATGGTCAAGAAGGCGTCATGATTTTTGAACAATGGAACCCTGACCTAATTCTGATGGATATTGCAATGCCTGTGATGGATGGGTATGAGGCCACTAGGCAAATCCGCCACAGGACACAGCATAACCGTATGGCATCAGACCCTGTGATTATTGCACTGACAGCCAATGCGTTTGAGGCGGATCGCAAACGTGCGCTGGCCGCAGGTTGTGACGATTTTATCAGTAAGCCCTTCTCACGCGCCAAACTGTTAGAGAAAGTAGCCGATTATCTGGATTCCAGCTATGCCAATCCAGACAAGTTTAGAGGAGTCCCGCTCAATCTTGTCAATAATCTCGGTGGTGAGCAGGCGCAAGGAGACTCAGCTTCACCGAAGAGACTCACCGATAACGTCAACCAAGCGCCAAATCGTGTTCCGCCAGGGTTCCCTGCGATGGCCCCGAAACGATTTACACCAAACCAATTACCCAAGTATAAGCAGCCTATGGAGACAGGGATTGTTTCAGAGATTGCCTCCTATCATAGTGATGCTGGGCAACCCTCAAAAGAGCCAGAAAAACCTGAAATGCCGTCAATCTTATCCACCAATGAACAACAAAGACCACAGGGCGATGCACCAGCCGAGCAGGTGAATACACAGGCAAGCACACAAATTCCAAAAGCGTTATTGGATGCGCTTAACCATGCAACCGTTCGCTTGGATCAAAAGAAAATGTTTGAATTAATTGCAGAAATAGAGGACCACGATACACAACAGAGCAAGATTTTGGAAAAATGGGCAAATAATTACGATTATAATGAAATTTTAAATTGGCTAGAGATGAACTAATGCAAACAACTTCTAAACCATATACCGCAGGGCGACATAGTGTACCCTACTCATCTACCCCAACAGATATGCCCGCCCCTCCCAACCAACCCAAGAGTGCATCGAATCCTGCTTCTCCCAATCGTACTGCCTCCAATCGTACTGCCTCCAATCGTACTGCCTCCAATCCTACTGCCTCCAATCCTACTGTTCCAAGTCCAGCTGTTCCTAATCCTATGATTCCACCACAATCGGCCTCCAATTATATGACGGTTTCGCCAGGAAATCCTGCCAAACAACCAAACGGGGTTTCCGAGATGTCAGGGAGCAATCAGCAAGGCAGCTATTCAGCCGAGCAATTGACCAATAGTGCTTACTATAGTCCGAGCGCGCTCGAAAGTTTCCCTGACAATAAGCCTGCCGATATACTGGTTGTTGACGACACCCATGCGAATCTTCGTCTGCTTACAACTGTGCTTTCTGAGAAGGGCTATACGGTACGCCCGGCACCAAGTGGTGCATTGGCTTTGGCAGCGGCAAAAACATCCCCACCTGACCTCATTTTATTGGACATCAACATGCCCGAAATGGATGGATATGAGGTTTGCCAACGGCTCAAGATGGATGAGAAGACGAGCAATATTCCTGTCATCTTTATCAGTGCAATGGATGATATTGCCGATAAAATGCAGGCGTTTCGTGTTGGTGGCGTTGATTATATTGCAAAACCTTTTCAGGTTGAAGAGGTTCTGGCACGTGTCCGCACACACTTATCATTGCAAAAGCTGCAAAACGAACTACAGTGGAAGAATCAACAGTTAGAAGACTTGCTCAACGAAAAAGATGAACTGTTGGGCATTGTTGCACATGATCTCAAAAACCCACTGACATCCATTCAGCTAACCATCAACCCGATTTTACAGCGGTTGGACACCTTTTCGCGCACAGAACTGCAAAACAGACTCTCACGGATACGCGATAGTGTGAGCAATATGAACTCGATCATCAAACATCTGCTGGATGCCAATCGTATCGAATCACGTAAGCTGGTGGTCAAGACCAACCCGACGGATGTCAACATGATAGCCGAGCAGGTTATTAAAAGTTATCAGCCTCGTGCCATGTCTAAGCAGATCGAGCTAACCGCACAGTTTGAACCCGCATTGCCCTTTGCGTTGGTCGATACCACGTTATGGAAACAAGTTGTCGATAATCTTGTCTCCAATGCCATCAAATATTCGCCTAACAATACGGTTGTCTGGGTGCGTACCTATAGCCTTGAGGGGCAGGTTTATTGTGAGGTTCAAGATCAAGGTCAGGGATTTACACAGGATGACATGGGGATGTTGTTCCGCAAATTCACCAAGCTTAGTGCCAAGCCTACAGGTGGTGAAAGCTCCACAGGGCTGGGACTCTATATTGTCAAACGGCTGATTGACTCCATGAATTGTCGCATCTGGGCCGAGAGTCTTGGCAAAAACCAAGGCAGTCGGTTTGTGGTAGAGCTACCCAAGGCGGTATAATCAGCAAGAATTTTATTTATTCAATCATTTTCAATCAATCATGGTAGGGTCCAATTATGGACCCTACTTTTATTTTACAGATTCTTACCCCATCATTATCGGTTTAAACCTTCGGGAGGTGGCGCTGCATTTTTTGGATATGCGAGTTGCTTTTCGCCACCTCGGAAGGTTTTGTCACGAATGTTGGGACCAAAAATTTTACAGAAACGAAATTAAAAAATATGTCAAAAGAACGATCCTTAGTCGGGTATGTTGGTGTGGTTGCGCGTGGCTTTTGCATGGGGAGTGCTGATGTTGTGCCGGGGGTTTCTGGTGGGACAATGGCCTTTATCTTGGGCATTTATGAGGAATTGCTCGAAAGTATCCGCGCGATTGGTCAACCTGAATTTATCCGTGCCGTGCTTCGCTTTGATATCGGTGAAGCCCTTCAACTCATGAACTGGAAATTTCTAGCCGCCATCTTTGCTGGGATTGTCCTTGCTGCGCTGACCTTGTTGCCCGGCATTGAGTGGTTACTTGAAAATCAGCCCGTCTATCTTTGGGCCTTTTTCTTTGGTCTTGTGGTTGCATCAGTTATTGTGGTCAGCAAGCGCGTAACCGTATGGACACCATTACTCTACATTGCATTGCTCATTGGGGCCATTGGTGCCTACATCATTGTCGGATTAGTGCCTGTGCAGACCCCCGAAGATTGGTGGTTTCTGATCTTAAGTGGAGCGATTGCCATCTGTGCCATGATTCTACCGGGAATTTCTGGCTCATTTATCCTTGTATTACTCAGCAAGTATGAATTTTTTGTCAATGCGGTCAATCAACGTGATTTGGTGAGCATCATGTTTGCGGGCATTGGTGCCGCCATCGGCATTGTCACCTTTGCCCAAATCCTCAGTTGGCTCTTCAAACGCTATCACAACATCACCGTTGCCCTGCTCACCGGATTGATGATCGGTAGCCTGCGCAAGGTGTGGCCGTGGAAGCGCGTTGACGCCTTCATCCTCGACCGACATAATGAGATGATTCCAACCGTCGAATCAAATATCCTACCTGCCATGAGCGTCAACGGCACGTTCAACATGGGAGTGCTGATTGCGCTTGCGCTTGCGGTAGTTGGGTTTGGGTTGGTGATTTTGCTGGATCGTGTGGGACAGCGAAGTTAGAGAAGATTGACAACACAATGGAGGTGTAGTAATCTATGTATGAAGTATTCACCTCTTTTCCGAAGATTACATCACATTCTTGTGGTGCGAGGTGTTTCTACTCAGGATTGTAATTGTAAGGGATATTAATCCTAAAAAACAAACATTCAAAAAGGATATACAGAATTTTTTTAGTGCGTATCCTTTTTGAATGTTTTTATATGAATTGGAACAAGAAATATGACAGTCCAAGTAATATTAGATACACATATCAATAAAACAAATAGTCAATCCTACCTTTTCGATTATACACAAGAAATTTTGGATACCGATCAGTCAATCTCATCCTTACCATTGGCAACGAATGGTAGTAGAAAGTACACAGTTGTTGAGCAGATGAAACAGCTTTTAAATGAGATTAAACACTATTTTTTTGATTTAGATCGACGGGTAGAACTGCTTATAGCATTCTCTGAACTGATTAGCAACCATCTATGGCAAGAATACAATATTGATCATAAGGAACACCATAGTTTAATTTTTTCACTGGAGCGGGGTATTCGTCAGGTAAATTTTTCTACTATTACTAAGCCACAATTAGAGGCTTTCGAATATAGTCTACAAGTAATAGAACAACCACTCATTACAGTTAAAAACCTTTTGGATTGCCGTAGCCGATTTCGTGCTGTAGGAATCGAAACTCGAATGGATTGGGGCAAGCACGGTGCCAAATTAGCAGCCTTATACAAAGAAGAAGTTTAATGACTGATGAGATTTTTTTAGATACAACAATCCAGATTGATCGATTGCTACAAACAGCAGATGTACAGGCGAATATTCAGCAGAATTTGACAAATAAACGAATATATACCTCATCAACTGTCTACATGGAATTTAAGCGTACTATCTTACAAGATATACGCTATGTTCACGCCCTTGTCGAAAGAAAGTGTGCAATACGCCCTGTTCAAACAGTACTTTTGAGTGATATCGACCGCTGGCTTGCAGGCGGCGAGGGAAATTTTTCGATTCGTTCGCGTGACAGATGTAAGTTTGTTACAGCTACGATAAAAGATGCAATCCCGCAGAATAGTGTACATAAAAACCGCTTATTCACATTCTTACAAACGATGCGATTTAATTTGGAGATGGACTTTTTTTCAGTTGATTTGGGTGATAATGGCTACTTTGACATCAGTGAAGAGGACACCTATATTGACATTGCTGGGTGTGTTTTATCGCGTCCAGAATATCCATCTGGAGACATTCTGAATACCCGGCTCTCTTGTTCGGCTGCGACAACAGCTTGCAAATTAGATCAGTTTCTTACACAACACGCTGATGAGTTACAAGCCATTCATCGCAGGCTTTCCACATTACCAGCTCAACAACGAGATCAAAGAGCATTCAATGTATTAACAGATGTACTCGCAAATGGCTATCGCCGTGCATTAGGAGAGCGTAGCTGTTGGGCGTTAGGTGATATTGTGATTGCGCTGGAATCACCAAATAATGCAGCCATATACACAACAAATGAAAAGCATTTCAGTCCCTTATGTGAGGCTTTGAGCAAACAATTAATTTCCGGAATTTGAATGCACTTTGTATCGTGAATAATCCTAATAATTTGGTAATTATTAGGACAAATAAATTTTTTAAATAAGGATATACACCATATCGATATATACCCTTATTTTCTAATCATCACTACGTATCTCACCAAGTTCTCGGCGAGTGTTGGATTCTATTTGTTCAAGACTATCCATAATTTTATGATACAATTCTCTTAGTGGTTGGGTAACCCGCTCATAAAAACGTTTAACTATTTTAACTAAAGAACGTGAAAATTTTACAAGATAGGTTAGAATAAGGACAAATTTCATCCAACCTACTCTTATTACTCGTCCAAACATCAAGAATAATTTAAATACACCTTTTGCCACGTCACGGAAAACACCACCAATTATAACGCCCAAAACAGCGAGCAATAGGCTGATACCTGTTATTAAATAGAAGTTGTAACCTGTCAACTGGCTGATAGTTAATATTAAAATTATCACTGTTGTGAGTAGTAACCAATATTCACGGGCAAGTCGTTTCATTCGGATATCTGTTACATATCGACCAATCCCCCATCGTAGACCAATGCCTAGACATAAAATATAAATTGGTGTATTTGTAGGTTGAAAAATAGTATTTTTTCTGAGTGGTAGAGAATTCAACGTCTGCCAGATAAAGTTTGCATATGAACTCAAACGCTGATTAATATTAGCTAAAACAGACTCTGATATGAGGCCATAAGAATGGAGTTGACGTACAGACATTTGTACATAATCTATGTAATAAAATGTCATTAAACAAATGAGAAAAGCAGATACCACTAATTCTAACACTCTTAGTGTTCGTGTAAATGGTATCACCATTAAAAGAATTACAAAAAATAAGGG
>JBCCFC010000649.1:0-7709 GCA_039029935.1 Chloroflexota bacterium | reverse complement strand
GAAGACTATAACAAGCCTAGCTGTTGTGTAGCAGGTTATATTTACATAGACGAGGAGTCTGTGTCTGTTAGTGACATTGAAGTCACGGCCACTGCATCCAATAATTACACACGTTCAGCAGTGATCTATTCCAACCCAGATGGTATACCTGAGTTTGGTGTGTCATTACGAGAAGAACCACTAAATGTCCAACCCGGTGATACTGTTACGCTTACAGCAATATATGAAGGTCGAACAGTTACAGGGAGTTTTACAGCACGTCCTGGCACAATGCAGTTCGATATAGTCTTTCCATCATCCAGTGCAATTTCTAATACGAATGTTGATGCAATGCCTATTGCAACAATCAGTTACGTCAATCCAAAAGACGTGTATCACACAGAAGATATCAGCCTTGGTGGACGCGGGGCGGACCCTGATAGCACGAATGAAATTGTTGCCTATCGCTGGATGCATGAAGAGACAATCCTGAGTACTGAGGCGAGTTTTGAATGGGAAGCGGCATTTTTACCATTGGGAACTCAAACCATCATATTTCAAGTACAGGACAATGAAGGGAACTGGTCTGCGCCAGTAGAGCAAAATGTATATATCCGTGAGCGTGAATCAGGTGCAATTGGTAATACAGCACCTGTTGTAACCGTTGAGGCAACGCCTGTTGTAACACCTGTTGATAAAATGCCTGTTGCAACAATTAATTACGCCAATCCAAAAGATGTGTACCAGTCAGAATCTATCAGCCTTGGTGGACACGGGTCAGACCCTGATAATACGGATGAAATTGTTGCCTATCGTTGGATGCATGAAGAGACAATTCTTAGTATTGAGGCGAGTTTTGAATTGTCAGCAGCACACTTACCATTGGGCGTTCAAACCATCATATTTCAAGTACAGGATAATGAAGGGAATTGGTCTGCGCCAATAGAGGAAAATGTGTATATCCGTTCAATTGAAACAGGTAGTATAGTAACGCCTGATGCCACATGGACACTGTTTGTTTATGCGATGGGTGATAACGATCTTGCCCTTTACATGGGCGATAGTCTAGAGAGTGGCATGTTATCACGTCTCAAAAATTTACAAGGAGATGCTCAACTTGGCGTACAGGTGGTTGTCATGTATGACGGTCCAGGAATTGGCGACTCATTCTACTATGTGTTGAGTGAGGCTGGCGGGTGGTTAACGGTGCCAATGGAGGAAGTGCGCACAGATGATCCAGATACACTGACCAATTTCCTAAAATGGGGGTTTGAAACCTATGGAAATAGTGACTATTATGCACTCTCTATTCTAGGTCATGCAAGTGGACTTGTTGGGTTAGGACCGGATACATCGAGTGGTTTGTCAGCAAATCTTGAACCAAACGAAATCCGCGATGCCATTCGTAAGTCATCTGATTATGGTCATTTAAATGTTGTTCAGTTTGATGGGTGTTCCTTTGGTCTTTTTGAGAATACATCTATTGTCGATGGCTATGCAGACTATGTGGTTGCATCCCCTAATACTAGTTGGGGTATTTTTGCCTATGATGTCTATCGCGGTCTGGCTGGAGAATCTTCATCACCAGCCGACTATGCGCACAAAGTGGCAAAACATTATGCCGATAAACTGACATCATTAGCATATCCTCATACAATCTCCGTCTTTGATATGGCCTATTTTAACGCTGTGAAGACGAGTACCGATGAATTAGGAAGTGCGTTGTCCGATTATATTGCTGTAGACCCAACAGCGCGACAACAAGAGATGCGCGATATCCGTTCGACGGTTCAAATCTATGATTCTAATGATTATCACCTGAATGAAAAGGAAGATTCATATGTAGATTTGATGAATTTTGCACATGCAGTCACGGCTATCGCTGATGAAAACATTGTCACAGCAGCAAACAACGTGAAAACCACGCTGGCGTCCTTGATTGCCTATCATCGTAGTCGTTCTGGTCATTTTTATAATGACCTAATTCACACGACTATTTCGATCAATCTAGACAATGCCCACGGAATTGGCATTTTTTATCCCTATTCCAAAGAACAGGCGAGTTCCGCATGGGATGCTTATCTGAATGATGACTTGTTTCGCAATCTGACGAGAAATTGGGGTTGGAAAGATTTTCTCGCCAGTGGCATCCCGTCGCAAGGTGCATTTTCGGTTGGTATTCCCCTACCCGACGACATTTGCTCAATTGTGGATGAAATTCCAACTGCTGAGTGTGAAGCATTGAGAGCATTGTATGAAAGTACTGATGGACCCAACTGGCTCAATAACGATGGCTGGCTACATGTAACAAACCCCTGTCATTGGCATGGTGTCACCTGTGAAGATGGTCGAGTTACTCAGTTGAAGCTTGCTGCAAACCATCTATTGGGTTCCATTCCATCTGAAATCGGAGCATTGACCCATCTACAGGTTCTGTCGCTACGAGATAACTTACTCATGAGTGAGCTCCCCCATACATTGACTGGTCTTACAAACCTAACAAAGTTCTTAGTCAATAAGACCTATATGTGTATGCCTGTTGATGAATCATTTCAGAATTGGCTCACAGGTCTTGACGACTCTCGACTAACTCAACAGGATTGCCCTTCTGTTCTGATAGATACACATGTTTCATATAACACGGCTGAAAACATCAGGGCAGGCAGTCTATTGTCCTATACCATCGTTCTGACAACCTCGACCCCTATAGAATATGTTGAGTTGTATTCAACCGTACCCCAAGGTATCACGGTTGGTGTTGGTTATGAGCGGGGTATCCCAGAGGCTGGCACGTATATGTTCGAACATGAGTTCGCAATAGATCATATTGTCACCCCTGGTAGCATCCTTTATAGTCAAACTGTGTTGACCGGAACAGATATCACCGTACCATCCGAAGATATTGTCGCCGTTGCCGTGCCTGACACGAACTTTACCCAAACCTTGGTGCTACTCTATGCAGTGGGTGACAATGACTTGGTAACTGCAACGATTTCGCTACTAGATAAAGCTGCCGCACAAGCACATAACCCCAATGTCAAGGTTTTGCTGATGCTGGATGGACCTCAGTCACACGATAGTTATGTGTATCAAATCCAGCCAGATGCATCTGGTCAATGTAGCCTTAACACGGTATCTAATTTTGACCATACATGCAATGGCCTCTATACAGAGGGTCAAAACATGTGGCGATGGACTGACAACACGGCGACAGCAGACAGTCTGGAAAACTATGTGAGTGCTGGTATGTTAGCCTATCCCAATGCCAAGCAGGTTGTTCTTTCACTCATTGGTCATGGCAATGGATGGGGAGCAAATGTTGTACAAGCAAGCAAATATAAGTTCTGGCGAGATATGAGCGGGCACTTGGGTGGTATGTTATGGGATGAGAATCCATCCAATTCGCTATCAACCAAGGAGATTGGCAATGCACTCAAAAATGCCTATCAGAGGACATCACGCAAGATTGACCTGCTCTTTTTTGACGCCTGTTCTATGAATATGATTGAAGTCATTCATGAACTCCATAGTGTGGTGCATTATGTATTTGGGTCAGAAAATCTAACGTGGTCCGCGCTACCGTATGATCACTACCTTGGTGTGATTGATGAAACGATGGATGCCCGGATAATTGGGCAAAGGTGGTTGGATATCCTATCGGCTAAGTTTGGTGATACGTATCCCTTTGCACATTCTCTCATCGATGTAAGCCAGTGGTCACAACTAATTACCAAGGTGGATGACCTTGCCGAGGCATTAATAGGTACATTGCCTACATATGTTGAAGAAATTCAGGAAGCACGTCGGCAGACCGACTGTTTTGATAGTGATTACAACAAAACAATCGACGATCATGATAACTATTGTGATTTAGGTCGTTTTGTAGAAGCACTAATCGCTCAGTTTGAAGCGAAGGATGCCAATGTGGTCACGGCGGCCACACATGTTATGGAGACATTAACCAATGCCATTGTTGTTCATCATGATTTTCACAGCGGCATGGTGCCAAACACAGAACCGCCAGAGACATGGCAATGGGATAATGTGTATGGCCTAAGCATCTACCTACCCATCCTTCGAGATGAGCATAAACGTCTTTTCTATAACAAACTCTTGCTCCAATTTGCCCAAGATAGTTTGTGGGATGAGTTTTTGACAGCATATTGGCAAGAGCAGGGTATAGTGGTTCAAAGTGCGAGCGAAAACAGTAGTGCGAGGCAGCTTATCAATACTTGTGAAGACACCTATCACTGCGAAGGCTTAGGGCGTCCATTACCAATGTCAGTGCCAGTAGAGGAGATACATCATCTCTTCCTGCCAACCATCCGACGATAGGATTCAATACAGTGTATAGAACTCCGTGAGAAATCGATTGGTCCAATGAGTAAATCAATGCATTTGCTTGTTGGGCCAATTGGTCGTTACAGACAGAATTTCCCTTAGAATACCAAGGAGCATTGACATGCAGAAAATGACATGGCAAGCAGCAATCACACAACAACTAACTGAGTTGACACAAAATAAGTTTATCACCAGAAATCTTTATGGCACACTCGCCGCTTCAATTATGCGCCCTCTAGTCCACGCAGTCAATAACCAAGAGTTGGCAGCACTGACGACGTTGGGACGTGTGATGAGCAAGATGGCAGATGATGTGAGCGAAACCAGCATAGACGAAACCATGCTCATCGAGAAAATACCGCAATGGGATCAACTTTCAGATGATGAGCTGGCCGTTATTTTGCTCGAAAACGCCGAACAGGATGAATGCTGGCGGTTGTTACTAGACCATCTGCTCACCGAGTTTGATGTGGTCAACATGGTGCAGACACTGCTCACTGAGGCTGGTCGAACAAGCGACCATACTTGGTTTACGAATGCGATAGAGACACAGAGTGCGGCATTGGGCAGTCGCATTGACATCGCCAACAGCACCAATACCGCCATCAATTCATACAATAACTCAAACATCAATGTTGGGGGCAATCTGGTTCATAGCCTGCTGACTGTGTATTTGACCAACCAAGTTGGAAACCAGAACAACACGTCAACGCTACCACAGCTATCTGCCGATGACTATCACACCGCCCTCATCCGTTACCTAAACCACATCCTCTCAACCCAACACGTCCTCAATCTACGCGGCATCCGCTCCTATCAGCCACTTAGCCTAGAACTTGAGCGCATGTATGTGACACTCCACGCATTGGACACACCGACAATGCGTCAACCACAGGAACGCACCAAACCATTACGACACAGCTTTGATGAGCCACCGACTTTGCAGTACATTTTGGCAGCCCATCCCCGCTTAGTCGTGCTAGGCGACCCGGGGTCAGGGAAGACCACCTTTGTCTCATTCTTAGCACTGTCTACGGCCAGAGCCATTGTCAATGATGACCAAACGTTGGTCCATGAACGGCTGGGCTTGACGGGCGATGTGCCGCTTCCCATTGTATTGCCACTGCGCGAGTTTGGTCGCTATTTGCGCCATCTGCCCCAAGAGAAACATATGGGACCACAACCACAATTGCTACTCGATTACTTGAACGCCTATTTTGCGGGCTGGAATCTCGATTTACCCGATGATTTTTTCACGCATCATCTGGCATCAGGCCGTTGCTTGGTGTTGTTTGATGGGCTGGATGAGGTGGCTGATATTGCCGAGCGCAGTTTGGTTCGTGAGCAAGTTGAGGCGTTTGTCCTGCGTTATGGCGAACCCAGTGACAGCAAGCTAAACGCCACAGGCAATCGTTTTGTCGTCACCTGTCGTGTGCGTGGCTATGAAGGGCAGGCACGGCTAGACAGCGACTTCTTTACCTCCACCATTCTGCCCTTTACCGAAGACGACATCCAGCAATTCACCAACACATGGAGTCTGGCGGTTGAGTGTACGACGGCGCAGAGTGGCGACCCTTCGATTCGTCAACGCGCCGATGAAGCCGCCGAGCATCTACGCACCGCCATCTACGCCAACAACAAGGTCAAGGGGTTAGCCAGCAACCCGCTGCTGCTGACCGTCATCGCATTGGTTCATCGCTATCGCGGCAAGCTCCCCGAACGACGCAGTGAACTCTACAATGAATGCACCGAGGTGTTGCTGGGCTATTGGGAGTCGGGCAAACAAGGAGAGGAGAGCAAACGGCTGGCAACCTACACGGGGACGATGATGGAGATGGATGCGGGTGAGAAGCGCGCCTTCTTGGAGCCGATTGCCTATGCACTGCATGAAAGTCGTGTGCGCGAATGGGACCAGCGGCAGTTGTTGATGGCACTGCAAACGCAGTTTGAAGAGCGAGGTCAACCGCCTGCCATTGCCAAACAGATGGCCGAGAAATTTTTGATGGCCTTAGTAGTGCGCAATGGCTTGGTGCAGGAAATCGAGCAAGGGCTTTTTGAGTTTATGCATCTTTCCTTCCAAGAGTATTTTGCGGCGCGCAAGTTGGCGGACAGTGAAGATTTTATTGAAGAGACACTCAATCGACTGGATGATAGTTGGTGGCATGAGCCGATTTTGTTGCAGGCGGCGCATCTGAGCGAAAGTGGTCGTCGTCGTGTGAGCAGCCTGATCGAAGCGATTTTACGTGCGCCAACACTCAACGGCATACGCAGCGAAATTGACCGCACGATTCTGGCAGGGCAATGCCTTATTGATGTCGGGCAGAACAAAGTCGAGGCGTCTGTCTGGCGTCATGTGATTGAACGCTTGAAAGCAGCGATGCGCAGCGATGCAACCCTCCATCAACGGACAGAGGCGGCAACCACGTTGGGCATGTTGGGCGATGACCGCAAAGGGGTTGGTGTGCGTATTGCCATTGAAGAGAACCGCCATATCCCTGACATTGATTGGGTCCAGATCGAACCGCGTGTCTTTATCATGGGTGGCGACCCCCATCGTGACCGTCAAGTTCGTCGTGAAGAACAGCCACAGTTTATGTGTACCCTCCTCACCCATGCCTTTCACATAAGCCGCTATCCCATCACGGTTGCGCAGTACCAAGCCTTTATCGATGCTGGTGGCTATCACCAAGAACGCTATTGGACAAACGAAGGCTGGCAATGGGCAACCGACAACAACATCATCGGACCCGCCAAGTATCAAGAAGTCTTTACCATCCCCAACCATCCCCAGGTTGGAATCAGTTGGTTTGAGGCCATCGCCTTTTGTCGCTGGTTTTCAGAACAGACAAAACAGCCCATTCACTTACCCAGCGAGGCACAGTGGGAGCGAACAGCACGGCATACGACAGGGCGGCTCTATCCTTGGGGTGATCAGGGGACAGTCTATCAACGCTGCAATGTCAACAACACGGGGATTGGGCATCCGTCGGCGGTCGGGTTATTCACAAATGGCAACTCTGATGATGGCGTGGCTGATATGGCAGGCAATGTGTGGGAGTGGTGTGGAACACAGTGGCGTGACAATTATTATGATTATGAGGTTAAAGTTTCAGACGCTGTTGAGGGGAATGTCCCACGTGTCGTGCGCGGTGGGTCATTTGATGACCCGCAGTCGGCGGCACGATGTACCTATCGGATTTGGCATACACCACACGCTCGGTTGAATAATCTTGGCTTTCGGGTGGTGTTAGCTGATTGACCTTCTGTATTGGTGGATACAGTGAAATTGTTGAAAATGTATGACTTTGGCGGGGAGAAAGTATCGAGGCTGGTTATAGTGGTTTAATGGAATTAAAAATGCCCAAATTGTTTCAAAATTGGGCAATTGT
>JBCCFC010000648.1:0-7712 GCA_039029935.1 Chloroflexota bacterium | reverse complement strand
TTGTTCGTTGTTGTTGTTGCTCATTGCACTCTTCTCTGTCGATGTCATCAGTCAGTCGATTCTGCAGGCAAAACCTCTGACACCGTTCGTGGCGGACCTGATCTCACGCCCGGACATGGCGGTGCAGGTACCGGAAGGCGAAGGTCTTGATGGCGAAGCCAACATTGAACAACAGCAGTTAACTGACGAACAACGCCACCAGCTGAAATGGGTCTACGCGGCAATCAAGAAGAACTCTATATTGACAATGAGGAAGGACATGTGTTGACCCCCAGCATGTTAGATGGTTGGCTGACAGAATTGGAAACCACCGTTCCAGGGGTGAAAAGCAATATTATTATTGAAGCCTGTCATTCTGGTAGTTTTATTGACACGCCTAGCAGTATTAGTCACCCAGGACGTGTCGTTATCACCTCTTCCAATGCCCTGTATGACGCCTATGCATCGCTCTATGGCGCACACTTTACCGATAACTTTATTATCAAGTTGGGACAGGGCAACAATCTCTCTGATAGCTTTACATCGGTGAAAACCATTGTTGAAGAACTGTATGCATCTCAAAACCCATGGCTTGATGCCAATGGTAATGGCGTTCCCAATGAAACACAAGATTCGGTCATTGCCGCACAGCGTGGATTCCAAGACGATGGTTCATCGGGTGATAACTGGCCGCCCTTTATTGCAGACGCTCGATTGGACAGCATGATTAATAATCGTCAAGGCCGTTTTTATGCAGATGTCCGCGATGATAAGGGGGTATCGGAGGTGTGGGCTGTTATCTACCCACCGGACTATACGCCCCCCTCTGCTGATGGCGAATTTAACACCGAAGTCCAAGAATCAATTCCCTTGGAGCGATGGAATGGTAATGCCATAGATGGGGATTACTATCTTGATTACGCTGGATTTACGCTGATTGGTCCATATCGTATTGCCATTCATGCGCGTGACCGTGATGGGCTACATGCACAGCCTGTGGTATTTACAGTCGGGGATCGAGTTTTCTTACCGACTATTAGTCGTTGATGGGTATGGCCCATCAATGCTGTCCCTGTTATGGCGAGAAGAGAACCGTAACAACGAGAGTTGTGCTGATATATTGGGGGCGTTGTCTACTTGCTTGGCTACATAATACCTGTTGTTGATAGCTGACTAAAGGAAAAAGTACAAGTTATCAATGAGAAACTGAAAAAAGTTCATTTTGCTTCGGGAATTTGGCGATTTACTGTGTTTATATATGTATAACGTTATACTGCCATTTCTTGAAGCAAGGCAACAGGTATGAAAATTATCAAGCTCAATATGAAAGTAATTATCAAGATACTCATTTCCATCGCCATTTTTATTCTATGGCCGATTGCCCCGCATGATGAGACAAGGACAGAGAAAACCATGAACCAATTGAGGAGACGCTTAAAACTAACTTCTTTTGTCGCAAGTGTACGCATTGGTGTTCTTTTGCTCGTTTTGTTTATCTGCCTCCAAATCAACGTCTCATCATCAATGGCGATAGACTCTATCGCCATTGATGCGAGTGAAAACTCACGCATTGAAAACGTACTGGCCGATACACACCCCTTACAACAATCACCAAACAGTATCGACTGCGCGCTTGTCAGTGGTATGACAGTGCAAGAATGTCTAGCCTTGGTTGATATTTATGAAATGACAGGTGGTGTAAACTGGACTATACAAGGTGGTTGGAATGCGACCTTGGCCGCCTGTTCATGGTTAGGGGTTACATGCGGCAATGATGCTCTGACAGCATTGGATTTAAGTGGCTTTGGGCTTGTTGGAGAAATTCCAACATCTATCGGTAATCTGACCGAATTGACAACCCTTAATCTGCAAAACAATCAGCTCACCTTTATTCCACCCGAAATTAATCTCCTCGATAATCTCTCTCGATTATGGTTACAGAACAATGCGTTTACAAGCATCTCATTTCAGGTTAGCAAACTTCAAGGGTTGACATATTTGTCGCTTGATAATAATAATCTGAGCACGATTCCACCATCATTTGGTAGCCTATCATCATTGAAAGTGCTGTCAATCCAAAACAATCAACTGACCGAACTGCCGAGCGACATTGGCAGCCTGACCAATCTGACGCATTTATACCTAGACAACAACCGTTTAACCAGCCTGCCTACAACGATTTCAGGCTTAAGCAGCTTGAAAGAACTGCGGTTGATGGGCAATCAATTGAGTGAGTTGCCCTCTGGGATGAGCAGCTTAAGCAACCTCGGTATCCTATCTGTGGCATCCAATCAATTGCAGTCTTTGCCCAATGACTTTGGTGGTCTCTCTAACCTCTATTCGTTGACACTGGATGACAACTCGTTTAGCAACTTCCCCACAGTGCTATTGAGCCTCCCTAACCTGACGACCCTCGAATTTAATAACAATCAGTTATCAAGTCTGCCTGCCAATATGAGCGATCTCGCTACACTCACAAGACTCTCACTCAACAACAATCGTTTGAGCAGCTTTCCTAGCCAATTGGGAGGGGGAAGTCTGCGCAGGCTTCATCTGGATGACAACTCGTTGGTCAATATTCCCAGTGCAATCGGTTCGTTTTCAGCACTCTACGAACTTTCTGCGCGTAATAATCAAATCGCCTCAGTTGCAAGCGCGATTGGTACATTGACCAACTTGAATACATTGGCATTGGATGGCAATCAACTAACCAGCCTACCCGATACGATGAACGAATTGCCAAACTTGACAAAACTGACACTAAGCGGCAATCAATTTAGCACATTCCCTTATGCACTCAGTACGCTTATCCAACTTTCCACGCTCGATTTGTCATCCAATCAATTGGATAGCCTTTCTAGCGAAGTTGGTCATTTTTCCAATTTGAACACGCTTGATCTATCAGGCAATCAGCTACAAACGCTCCCCACAGAATTCCAATATCTTGACAACTTAAACACGCTTAGTCTCGCCTATAATCGTCTGACGATCTCAGCTCTCGAAGCGGATACGGAGTTACTCGCTTTTATGACCCGAACAGACTCAAATTGGTCAGAGACACAGACCTCACCACCAACCAATCTTCGAGTGACCGAAGTAGGAACCACCGAAGCACAATTGACATGGGATGCCATTGTCTATCAAGGTGGAGACGGCAATTATGAGATTAGTTATGCAATCAATGGTGGTGACTTTTCTATCTATGGCACGCAAAATAAAAATACAAATACCTTAACTCTGTCAAGTTTGACGCCAGAGACGACCTACACCGTCCGTATCCGCACATATACTCCGTCAGATAGCAATCAACCCAATGACTTGTGGAGTGATTATGTAAGTATTACGTTCAAGACGCTACTTCCCATTATAATTAGCTCAGGAACACTAACACTAACACATACACGTATACCAAGTCACTCTCAAACCTATACGCCCACATCCACGCCCACCCTAACACAACCCCCAACATCTACGTCACTGCCAACATCAACACCCACGTTTTCACCAACACCGATAGTGGGTCCAACGGATACCCCCACCCCAACAGATACACCCACGGGTACACCAGAGCCAATTCCGACACTGCCACCACCGCCTGGCCCCGAAGATGCCTATGAAACGGATAATGATTGTCTCGATGCCCAGCCGATTGCTACCGATGGCATTCCACAGCGACATACATTCCATGACGCAACCGACGTCGATTGGGTGCAATTCCAAGCACCGCACGATGGCACATATCAACTATTGGTTGATACACCCCTCAACTCGCCAGCGGACGTTAACGCAGTCTATCACAAAGATTGTAGAGGTATACGTATCGCTCAGTGGTTTGAAACATTTACACCAGGTGCCCGTCTCACCATCGAGGCCAAGGCAGGCGACGTATTCTATGCCGGATTCACAAATGCAAATGTGGAAATTGTGGGTGAGCATGTCGTCTATCACGTATCCGTACAAGCACTTGTGGATAGACCTTCGACAGGTGCATTAATCATCATGGCGGGTCGAAAAGAGAGTGGCGATTTCCATCAGACAAACATCGATCAGCTCGCTGCTGATGTCTACAACTTATGGCAACGCAAGGGGGTTGTGGCAGATGATATTTATACGATGATGACCAATCTGGGGAATCCAATTTATGATGCGCCGCCTACCGTCGATAATTTGGAATATGCCATCCTTCGCTGGGCCAAAGAAAGAGTGAGTGCGACACAAGCTTTGACGCTATATCTGATTGGACATGCCGAGCGTGACAGCTTCTATGCCGATGGGGTTCGCAATGAACGATTGCGTGCCGACGAATTGGATCAATGGCTGACAACATTGGAGGGTGAAGTTCCTGGGTTAAAGATCAATGTCATTATCGAGGCAAGCTATGCGGGGAGCTTTATCAAGACGCCCAACAGCATCAGCCAGAGTAATCGCGTTATTATCACCTCCACAGATGCGGACAACAACCCCAACGCCTCACAAGAAGGGGCCTATTTCACCGACCTCTTGCTTGCACAATTGGAGTCAGGCAATAACTTGGCCGAAAGTTTTAAAGCGGCCAGCCAGTTTATCAATCCGCTCTATCCGCTCCAATACCCTTGGCTTGATGCCGACGGAAATGGGCGCTACAACACAGTTGAGGATTTTGACATTGCAGGCTTACGCGGCTTTCAATATGCAGGGACAATTGGTGTCGATGACTGGCCGCCCTATATTGTCCCAAATACCGTAGGACCCAATAGTGTGTCAACGGGGCAAAGCACACGACTCTATGCAACTATTCGTGAGGATGAAGATGTGAATCAGGTCTGGGCCGTCATCTATCCATCCTCTAGCAACGCCACGCTAGTTGCGGGCGAGTTTAACCCAGCCACACAAACAAACGTGCCATTGCTGCCAATCAATGGAAATGACTCGAATTATTACAGCGAGGCGGTCAATTTTTCAGAGGATGGCGTCTATCACATCGCCTTCCACGCCAATGACAACGAGGGGCTGCGCGCACAGCCCGTCATCATGACGATTTCTGTACAGGATGCTACTGTGACCCCAACACCCACTCGGACGCCGACCCGAACACCAACTCTTGCGCCCATCGCCACCCAGACCCCAACCGTGACCCCATCGCCAACAACAACGCCTCCGGGGACACCCGTATCTGATGCACAACCAATCGTGGGCAACCCTGGCCCCAATGATAGCTGTCAACAGGCACATCGGATTGCACCTGATGGCATTCCTCTCCAGCACACTTTTGAGAAACGTGATGATACCGATTGGCTCTTCTTCCAAGCACCCAAAAACGGCATGTACCAAATACGCGTAGATATTCCACCTGATTCGCCTGCTGATGTGGATTTAACCTACTATCGGCTGTGTGGTGTCGGTAGTGAAGGCCAGTGGTCCGAGCCTTTTATATCAGGTGCTAAGGTAAATATTTTGGCCGAAATCGGAGACATTTTTTACCTCGAGATTGCCAATTTTGACGACAGTGTTGCTGGTGAACATGTCACCTATAACCTGTCTGTGCATACACTTCCCCAAGAACCCTCCGATGCGGTGATCATTGTTGCTGGACAATACCCTATTGTGGAAAAGAACCATAACGCTGCTCAAAATATGTTCAATCTGTTTCGTGGTAAAGGCGTTGATGCAGACGATATCTACTTCATGTCAACCGACCCGTGGATGGACAATTATGATGCCGCAGCCACAAACGACAACCTGAGGTACGCTATCACCGAGTGGGCAGCACTGCGCGTTGGGGAAGACCAGACACTCACGATTTATATCATTGCACTTGGAGATCGAGGAGAATTCTATCTTGACAGGGGACGAGACGAAATTTTGACACCTGAACTCTTAGATGGCTGGCTGGATGAATTAGAAACAACCAACTCTGGAGTGAAAATCAATATTATTATTGAAGCTAGCTATTCTGGTAGTTTTATCGACATACCCCAAAGCATTAGCAGAGAAGGCCGTGTCATCATAACCTCCTCTGATGCTGATTATGATGCCTATACATCGCTCTATAGCCCATACTTTACAGACAGTTTTTCTTTAAAGTTAGAACAGAGCCACAATCTCTTTGATAGCTTTCTTTCCGCACAAAACATTGTAGAAGAGCTTTATCCTTCTCAGAACCCTTGGCTCGATGCTAATGGCAACGCCATTCCTAATGAACCGCAAGATTATGCCATTGCGTCGGAAAGTACAGTGGTAATGTTTGGCAACTATGAACCCAATGATAGCTGTGAACAAGCAGGCATCATTCTTCCCAATAGTACAGTACAAACCCATACCTTCCATACCGACAATGATCATGATTGGCTCACTTTCATCGCTCCCATCACTGGTACATACCAAGTGGATGTTCATATACCTGATTATTCTAGGGCTGATATAGAGCTTTTTTACGATATAAATTGTTCTATGGATAAGGCCCGAAGGTGGGGTGAAATGTTTACACCTGGTGTCAGACTTGACATTAATGCTGAACAGAACCAACAATTCTATTTGCAACTTAAGCATGAGAATAGCAATGTCTTTGGTTCTGATGTTCGCTATGAAGTATCTGTACGTAAATTACCAGATGAACAACCTGCCGGGGCAGTCATTATTTTGGCTGGACGGTTCCGTACAAATGATGGACTCCAAAAGAACATAGATGAGACAGCCCAACGAGTCTATAGACTATTCAAAAGCAAGGGCTTTGCGGAAGAGGATATTTTATTTTTATCTACTGACGATACATTAGAGGGACACGCTCAGTCGGCTACAAACGGGAACCTTCAAGATGGCATTATTGAATGGACGCAAAAGCGGGTTAGTCCTCAACAGTCACTCACTCTTTATTTGATTGACCATGGCGAACCTGACCTAATTTATGTTGATAAAACCCAAGATGAGTGGATGACATCTGCTGATTTAAATACATGGCTTGAGGATTTAGAAACAAACATATCAGGATTAAAGGTCAATGTGATTGTTGAAGCGTGTTATTCAGGCAGTTTTATCGATATTCACAATGGTACTATTAGCAAGCCGGGACGCCTCGTGATTAGTTCAACCAGCAAGGATTCAGATGCATATACTATCAATGATAGAATTTGGTTCTCCGATGCCTTTCTCTCTCGTTTGTCCTATGGAGATGATTTCGCCTCCGCATTCAAACTTGCCAAAGAATCTGTCAGTCTTATTCATCCCAGCCAAGAAGCCTGGATTGATGGTGATGGCGACGGCATTCCAAATGAGCCTGAAGATGAGGAAGTCGCAAAAACACGCAGTTTTCAATATATTAATCCATCTCGGTCAAGTAGTTCGGCAATTCAATGGCCACCATATATTGCTGATGTCCAACCACCCACTACCATTAATCACCAACAAGGCGAATTCAAAGTCGAAGTGCGTGATGACCAAGGCGTAGCTGACGTTTGGGCAGTTGTGTACCCACCTGACTACACACCGCCCACCAGTGATGGGACGCTTAATACAGAGGATGGACTCGGCAGGGTGAAACTGCAGCGACGCACTGAGCTAGGGGGTGATATGTATGGTGGCGTGTACGCAGGCTTTGACAAATTAGGTGAGTATCGCGTAGTCGTTTATGCGACAGATACGGATGGTCTGGTGTCACGACCTGTGGTATTTACAGTCATGACCGGGAATCGGATTTTCTTGCCGACGGTGAGTCGATAGGACTTGTTGGAAAATATGTAGTGGTCAATAACAGGTTG
>JBCCFC010000647.1:0-7722 GCA_039029935.1 Chloroflexota bacterium | reverse complement strand
TTTCACTTTTTGGATTTAGCGTTCTCATATGTTCACTAAATCTTTCAATTGCGGTTTGCATTTCTCTGTGCATTGTTGGCCTCCTTGGGGGTATTTTACCCCTACTGCGGTCTACTGCGTGTAATAGAGAATGCCTACTCTCCGGTAATTATTTTTGTGGAATAGCCTTAATAAACAACCAACAAAGAGGGGGCAGACATGAAAATCACTATTGGATTGGCACTATTGATTTTTGCAGGATTCGCTGGATGGCGAATTGGGGGGGATATTAGCAGCGATGCTGTGAGCATGGGCGTTGGGGTACTCTTTGGCATTGTTGCTGGAATTCCAACGGCACTGTTGGTGATGGCAAACAACCGTAAACGTGAGATGGCAAATGCGGATGGTGCTGGTGGCGCGGGCAAAAACCATACATATCAGCATGTTGCGCCTGCGGTACAGCAGAAAAAGGCATCACCTCGACGCAATCTGCGTACACTGCCACAAAATTATCCACAACAGGCTTATCCACAGCAGGCTTATCCACAGGACTATCAACAACAGCCTGTAATTTTGTTGGCAGGACAGCCACAGATGCAGTTGCCGGGGTATCCGCCCAATTACGCGCAGAGTTACCCACAGCACGTCTCTGCTTATCCACAGGGTTATCCACAAATCTCTCAGCAGTCGGTCAATATGGTTGAGGGGCAAGGGCAATATAGACAGCAAACAGGGATTGAAAACTATGAGGCAACTATGCCACAGGAGATGCCACAGGAGATGCCACAGGAACGGACGTACCGTATTGTGGGCGAAAGTGATGAGTGGTTGCAGTAGAGACTCCCCTTCCTATGCCATAAAAAAACTTGTCAGCACTTCAGCGATTCAGCACTTCAGCATTTCAGTACACCGACTGACAAGCTGACTGGCTGACAAGCTGACAAGCTGACAAGCTGACAAGCTGACAAGCTGGCAAACTGACAAGCTGACTGGCTGACAAGCTGATTTTATACTTTCCTATGCCATGAAAAATTTGGATCGACAAGGCGTTCATGTGATAAAATCCCCATTCATTCAGCAACTATTTCAACAAAGGCAATCTTTATGACAAACACATCGCCAAACATCACATCGCCAAACATCGTGCTGATCATGGCTGACCAGCTTGCACCACAATTTACGGGAACCTATGGTCATCCACTGGTGCAGACACCACATATGGATGCGTTAGCCGCACGTGGCACACGCTTTGACGCTGCTTACTGCAACTCACCGCTGTGCGCCCCCTCACGGTTTTCGTTTATGGCAGGCCAACGCATCACACGCATTGCAGCCTATGACAACGCCAGCGAATTCCCCGCAACCATCCCAACCTTTGCCCATTACCTACGCACAATGGGTTACACCACCTCGCTATCAGGCAAGATGCACTTTGTGGGGCCAGATCAGTTACATGGCTTTGAGGATCGTGTCACAACCGACATCTATCCATCCGATTATGCGTGGACACCGGATTGGGAGAACCATGAACAGCGCATCGACAAGTGGTATCACAACATGGACTCTGTACGTGAGGCGGGGATTGCAGCGGCAACCTTTCAGCTTGATTATGACGATGAGGTCGCCTTTTTTGCCAAGCGCAAAATTTTTGACTATGCACGTGATGGCCGAGGATTGCCCGATGGCACAGGCCCCTTCTGTCTGGTTGCCAGCTTTATCCACCCGCATGATCCCTATGTGGCACGACAAGAGTGGTGGAATTTGTATGACCCAGCCGAGATTGACATGCCCAAAAACGTGTTCCATCGTGATGCACAGGACCCATTCTCGCGGCGGCTCATGGATGGCATCGAGTCGAGTACGGTCGAGGTGACAGACGATGAAATCCGCAATTCTCGCCATGCCTACTACGCCAACACATCCTATTTTGATAGCAAGGTCGGTGAGTTAGTGACGGCACTGGAACAGGCACATCTACTCGACAACACCATTGTGATTGTCACAGCCGATCACGGCGATATGCTGGGGGAGCGCAGCCTGTGGTACAAGATGAATTTCTTTGAGCATTCGGCCAGAATCCCGTTGGTGATGGCAGGGCCAGGCATTGTGCAGGGAACGGTTCCCAATGCCTGTTCACTGGTCGATATCCTCCCCACCATGCTTGACATTGCCGCAATCGATGGTACAGAGACACCTGTCTATGGGCAACCAATTGATGGGCATTCATTGTTACCACTGGCGATGGGCAACGATGATGAGTACGACGAGGCTATTGGTGAGTATTGTGCCGAGATGACCGCTGCTCCGGTCTATATGATTCGACGGGGCAAATACAAATACATCCACTGTGATACAGATGCACCGCTGCTCTTTGACTTGGAAAGCGATCCAGATGAGCTAGTCAACCTCGTCAATGCTCCGGCGATGGCGGATATTGCCACTGAGTTTGCCGATGAGGTGAGGACCCGCTGGGACAGTGAGCAGATTCGCCAAGATGTGATTACATCGCAGCATCAGCGTCGTGCAGTTCACGCTGCTATGGCAACGGGGCAACTCACCAGTTGGGACTATAACCCACCGCGTGATGCAAGCCAAGAATATGTCCGGAATCACATGGATTGGACGGTGGCAGCAGCGAAGACACGGTTCCCTCCTCTGGGGCAAGGGCGAGGGTAATAATGCACTCAAATTCATTACAGTCCACCATCTCACCTTGAAATTGCTCATCATAATTCGTTGGATTATGTGCCTGTCTTGCCTAGCAGAGTCTGGGACTTGTGGTTGAATCATCTAACGACCGTATACCCTACGTCGAGCAAAAAGCCGTGCGGTCTGCGTACAATCACGCCATGAAAAATAATTCTATTTCTTCCAGTATTTTACGATTTGTGTGGCTATGGCTACCATTATTGTTTTGGGCAGGGCTCATCTTTTGGTTCTCGCATCAACCCAAGGTGGTGCTGACGCCGGCCCAGCCATCATCGTTGATGCCTACGTTTTATGAACGATGGCAGATGTTCTGGCTGATGCCTGCCAATGCCGAACTCGACACGGTGACGGGAAAAACGGCCCATGTGATTGTCTTTGGCATACTGGCATGGCTGATTTGGCGCATTCGTCCGGAATGGAAAGTTGTGCTGTTTGCTACGATGCTGTATGGCATGTCCGATGAGTTCCATCAGTTGTTCATCCCGGGCAGAACGGGGCGTTTGTGGGATGTCTTCTTTGATTGTTTGGGGGCATTGCTCGTTGTGTGGTTTCTGTATAGAAGACAGCAACGAGGCATTGAACACAACAAACTTACACCTAAACTCAACCATTGATTTTTGTTCAGTAAGCACACCTCGCAGAGGTCAAACTCCGCATGGGGCATACTCACTGAACGGATTATGGGTAATTATTTTTGTGGAATAGCCTTAAAGTTTATCCGTGTTCATCCGCCGTCTCACGGATTGACGCATCGCGCTCGGCAATGGTCATAGACAGATCACGCCAATAATATTGTAACTTCGGTTGGGTCCAGCCCTCGTAAATTTCATCCCACGTGAGGCGATTGTAGTGTGGCTGCAAGCCATCGGCCACAATTGGCTGATGAACGCCCTGATAACGATAATCCACTGAGAAACGAAGCGTCTTTTCTTTGCGATTAGGCAATGCCTTGTGTACCGTGTGGCTGTGGAAGAGCAGCACATCACCCGCGTTGAAATCACTGCCATGCCAGTCTAAGCCCAATCCTTCAGTTTCTACACCCAGACCACCTGCACCCGCAGCCTTATGGACAGGCAACAGTTCTTGTTTGTGTGATCCTGCCAACACAATCAACGTCCCCATATCCTTTGGGCAATCACTCAACGGGAACCACGCCGTGTAGGTAGCTTTGGCTCCTTGGATATGCACAAAATCTTGATGGGCGGGTGTGGTAAAGTGTGCGGTTTGCGGATAGACGATGCGGGCAATGTTGCGAGGATGGACAAAAGGTGGCTCTTCGACCAGTGTCTCGATGACATCCAGAATTTCTTGGCGATGGGCAAGACCGTGAAATGCTTCAGACTTTTGCAATGGGTCATAGACATCCCAAAAGGCATCTTCCCCTTCCAACCGAATGGGGTCAACGGCCTGCCCATCTTCATCGACCCACGCCTGCTCTTGGCAAATGCGCATGAGGGTGTCATAGACCTCACCAACTGTTTTACGGGTGAGCAGACCGGGGAGAAATAGATAGCCATCTTTGTTCATACGCACCCGTAGCGCGTCTGGCTGGCTAAGTAAATCACTCGAATTGACAAATGGCTGCATGGTAGACACTCCTTTAAAATCAACCTTTTCTAAGCAAACATAATGGTGTTGCTTGATAGAGCTGATCTTAACGCAGAATTGCAAAACCGCCAATGTGTTTTGAAACAGAGAAAACCTCACCAACTTTTCTTACGCTTCACCCTTCACCATCTTCGCAAAACGAGCAAACAATAAATCAGCGTCATGCGGTCCAGGACTCGCTTCTGGGTGATACTGCACACAGAACACAGGTCGGTCTTTTAAACGCATCCCTTCCACTGTGCCATCATTTAGATTCTGGTGCGTAATTTCTACATTGCTGGGCAGTGTATCAGCATCAACGGCATAGTTATGATTCTGTGCCGTGATCTGCACATTGCTGACATCTACATCGCTGACAGGTTGATTGCTGCCGTGATGCCCAAACTTGAGCTTGTAGGTGTCACCACCCAAGGCGCGCCCAATAATTTGATGCCCCAAACAAATGCCAAAGGTCGGTATATCTGCGTCCAACAACTGGCGCACCGAGTCCGATGCATAGGGCACACCTGCTGGGTCGCCCGGGCCGTTGCTCAAGAAAATGCCGTTGGGCTGCATGGCAAGTACATCGTCGGCAGGTGTACTTGCTGGCACAACGGTCACACGTAGACCGTGACTGGTGAGGCGACGCAGGATGTTCTGTTTGATGCCAAAATCGTAGGCGACGACCAATGGCGATTCATTGTTGGGCTGTTGTGTTTGGTTGATGGGATTGTCACGTCCCGCAGGCACAGGGGTCCATTCCACACGTGTCCCATCGACCCAGTGATAGGCTTCCTGACAGGTCACCTCCTGCACGAGATCACGCCCATCCAACCCTTCCCATGTCTGTGCCATCACCTGCAAATCCTCAACCGTCTTTTTGCTGGAAGCGGGTGGCTCTGTCGTCAACACGGCGTGTAAGACACCATGTTCACGTAGACGACGCGTCAACGCACGGGTGTCAATTTCGCTGATCCCCGGAATGCCGTTGGCGGCGAGATAGTCATGCAGCGTATCATTGGCGCGCCAATTGGAGACCACCGGGCTAACCTCGCGCACAATAAACGCCGTAATCTGTGGTCGATCACTTTCGACATCTTCGGGGTTGATGCCTGTATTGCCGACATGTGGCAGTGTCATACAGACCATCTGCCCCCGATACGATGGGTCCGTGATCACTTCCTGATAGCCAGTGAGACTGGTGTTGAATACGACCTCACCCACGACGGTCGTGGTTGCGCCAAAGGCTTGGCCGTGAAAGGCTGTTCCATCTTCTAGGACAAGTGTTGCAGTCATAGATTTTTAGTCTTCTCCATTCTATTTTTTCTACATGAATAGCTGATTTAATACTTGAATTTTAGATATAAGGTGGCGCGCCAAATAGGACTGCATCCAACCAGACCTGACGTTAAGATGCTACATGATGCCCCATCGGTCGATGTTGATAGGCCAGCCGCAATGGTCTTCCCCATTCCGGTCGTTGCATAAGCTGCTTGATACCTTTCGACACAGGTGTAACCAATCCAACCTTTTCTGGCTGCTCAACCAGATTCATCAGTACAGCCACCTCATCACAGCGGTTGAACTTGGGGCAGAAAATGCATGCTTGCCACACTTTGGGGCTGATGCTCCAACGGTCCACCAGTTCAAAGCCAAGCCGCGTGAAAAAAGTTTCACGTAATGTTAATGCACATACTTGTGCATAGTTGCGGATATGGGCCAACTCAACCAGTGCGAGCACAATCTGACTGCCAATACCCGCCCCTTCATAGCCATCAATCGTCGCAATGGAGCGAATCTCCACCAAGTCCTGCGTTAGCTCCACCAAAGAACCAAACCCAATAACCGTGTCGGTTTCATCAGTCAGCGTTGCCACCAGCCAGTCATCCAACGATTCGCGGATACTCTCGGCTCGACGTGGCAGCATAATCTCTTTTTCAACATAATAATCGATCAGCGCAACCATCTGATCAACATCCTCAGTTTTTGCGGAACGGATGGCGATCTCTGTGTTCTTGGTTTTTGTAGACATGATGTTTCCGTGTAGGGGTGTAGGGGTGTGGAGGGTGTGGAGGGTGTGGGGGTGTGGAAGGTGTAGAGTAGATAGAATATGTAACACTATCACACCCTCACACCATCACACCCTCACACCATCACACCATCACACCCTCACACCGTTACATTTCCTGAAGGATTTCTCCCACAACACGAACCGATTCTGCCAGTTCCTCTTTGGTGATAATCAGCGGTGGCACAAAGCGGAGTACATCAGCACCAGCGCTCACCAGCATGACGCCCTTATCAAAGGCTTTGTTGACAATCGGACCAACATCAATGTCCATCTGTACACCAACAATCAAGCCTTCGCCGCGAATTTCTTGAATATGTGGGCTGTTCAACTCCTCCAGCAATTCTTTGAGATAGTCACCCTTTTCACTCACATCGGCCAAAAATTCTGGTTGGGCGATGCGGTTGACCACGTAGTCGGCCACGTGTGTGGTGAATGGGTTGCCTGCAAAGGTGCTAGCATGGTCACCGGGGTGGATGCTATCGGCCACTTTCTGGCGCATCATGATTGCACCGATGGGCAGACCACCCGCCAGTGGTTTGGCTGCTGTCATGATGTCAGGAGCGACAGCATCTGCATCATCGCCACCAACAGTCATATAGCCCCACATCTTACCCGTGCGCCCAACACCACACTGCACTTCATCGTAAATCAGCACGGCGTCAAACTCATCCGCCAGTGCGCGCAGCCCCGCCAAGAACTCTTTGCTGGCGGGATGGATGCCACCCTCACCTTGAATGGGTTCGACGATGATGCCACAGACATTTTCGTCCATCTGTTCACGTGCGCTTTCAAGATTGTTATACTCGGCAAAGCGAACACCCGGCATCAGCGGCTTGAACGCTTCCTGATATTTGGGGCGTGGCGTAGCGGCCAAACTACCAAAAAGCCGACCATGAAAGGCGTTGGAGAAGGCCAGAATATGATACTTCTCTGGCAAGCCCTTATCATAGGCGTGGCGGCGTGCAAACTTGAACGCACCCTCATTGGCATCCGCACCACTAAGACAGTAGTGAACCTTGTCGGCAAAACAAGTGCCACACAATGATTCGGCCAATTTTGCATGTGGAGCCGTGTGATACAGATTGCTCACATGCAGCACACCTGTTGATCCAACCTCTTGAATGGCTTGGTTGATGCCGGGGTCGTTGTAGCCCAGCGCATTTACAGCAATGCCCGATACACAGTCGATGTATGAATTACCATCGGTGTCATAGAGCACACTGCCCTCACCCTTCGCCAACACAAAATTGGGTCGGCCATATACCCCCAAAACATTCTCTTTTTCCAGATTAATAATCTCTTGTGTATTCATTGATTTCCCCTTAAACAGTTGATAGTGGATAGTTGACAGTTGATAGTGGGTGTTGGTGATTAAC
>JBCCFC010000646.1:0-7733 GCA_039029935.1 Chloroflexota bacterium | reverse complement strand
ACACGATAAAACATGGGCGACCGCAAGGGTGCGCCCCTACTCGAGGAAGAAGAGCCGGAAAAAATAGGGAGTAAACGATGCATCAATTGCCTGAGATCACAAACAAGGATATCCAAGACGTACTAAAGAGTTGGTGGAAAGACAAAAAATTGACCAAAAGCCCTCTTTTGTCATTAAAAATTGTTCAAGACAAGAAAGAGGGTTCGACAGAGCTATTTAAGGCGAGAGCGATTAAATCGGTCTTGCGTAGCCTGATCAATGAGTTACGCCCATCTGATGACTTCGACCAGTCAGCAGACTATGACCCCGCCGATGCGCGATGGCGCGCGTATCACATCATAAAACATCAGTACATAGAGTGTAGACAGGCAAAAGTATTGATGGACGAGATTGGCTTTGGTGAAAATAATTATCATCACATCCGCAGACAAGCAATCGATACACTATTACATGCATTGCTCGACAAAGAGCAGGAGTACTATTACACGGCGCGTTTACCCAACCCAGAACAGTTGCCAGAGGTGCATGACTTTATTGGTCGTCAGACAGACTTAGCATACTATGCAAAACAACTTCAAGACCTACACTATGTCGCCATCACTGGTGCTGTTGGAACGGGCAAGACGTTTCTCGCATCCAAGCTACTTCAAAAAATTGCCAAGCCAGAGCAAGTCTTCTGGCATACGGCCCACACTCAAAAAGGGATAGATGATATCCTGTGGGAAATGGCCGCATTCTTAAAAGAAAATGGCAAAAATGAACTGGCGGAGTTACTCTACCTACATGAACATAACGGCTCCAGTTCGCTACAGGCTCGACCAGACAGCGTTGCCCATCTGCTGTCTGGGCAGGGATATACTATCTGTTTTGATAATTTTCAGCAGGTGGCAGACAAACCCCAAGTTCAGGGTTTAATTGAGTCTTTATATAAACAGGCAAAAAAGAACAGACTAAACCTTGTAGTCATCTCTCAGGGCACACGGCCATTGTGCTTCTCAGAGGTGTTTGATGACCTCAAAGAGATGGACGAAGAAGATGCACATCGTTTAGTCAGTCAAATCTACCCCGAAATTACAAAGGAATATTTTACAGATTTATATGCTCATACCAGAGGCTACCCTTTCTTTCTTCAAATCGCAGCGCAAGCACTAAAGCAGAACCCAACAATGGGGACAATGCCTGATTTGCTTGAAGGAGAACGGGCCTGGCTTGATGAAATGAGCGAAGGATTCAGCCGTGAACAACTTGATATCATGGAAGCGATTTCGATACTCGACGACGTTGGCGGGTCTCGCGAACTCATCGAAGAGATTCTGAACCATGAGCTCAACACACGCGATGTCATAAAAGCCTTATCTGACTTGAATAGACAGGGGTTTCTATATAAGAGCGTCCGTGCTGAATTACAATACTATTTACATGTCATTATGAAAAACTATTATTATGAACGTTTAAAAACCTCGACCAAACGAATTTGGCATCGCCGCGCAGGTGACTATTATGAAATGCGGACGAATCGAATTCAAGCGGCCAAGCATTATTCCTTGGCTGGTGACTATGAGAAAGTAATTCGACTTCTTTCGGATGTATGGGGAACCATCCATCGTGGCGAAGCCTATCCATTGTTGAATCTGCTTCAGGATGTGTTGAATGAACAGGAACTGTCCCCCCATCAGTGGATTGAGGTCCAGACATCTCTGGGCATTGTCAATACCTATCTCCAGAACAACACACAAGCCCAAAAACATTTTGATGATGCCATCATGGAATTAAAAATCGTTGACAACACACCCGAAGCCAGAGAGTTCCGCGCCAAAGCCTATCGCGGATTGGGATACGTACTCCGGTCTGAATCGCCTAAAGAAGCACTGACATGGATTCAAAAAGGGCTGGAAGAGACATCCGACGACAATCTATTGGCACGCGCTGATTTATACATCCAATTGGGCTTTATCTATCAAACGCTTGGAGAACCTGATCAGGCACTGGAAGCAATCGAAAACACGCTGGACATTCTCCCGCCAACCCAAGAAGGGCGATACCTGAAAATGTTGGCACTGCTCAATCAAGGCAATATTTACTTTCGTCGCGGCGAACCTGTGCAAGCAGATGAATCCTATAGTTTGGCCTTACATATTGCCGAACGCATTCATTCACGCACCAATCAAATTCAAATCCAGCTCAACTTAGCTGCCATCAAAAGAATCCAGTGCCAGTGGCGTGAAGCAATTGCACTCTGCTATGACACCATCACCATTGCCAACGAGATTGGCTATCAAAAGGAAATTATACGAGCAAAATACTTTTTAGGATTGATTCACTTTGACCAAGGGCAATTCTCAAAGGCAGAGACAAATTTATTGGCTGTTGCAGAGTGGTCCGAGGAAAATCAAGCAACAGATCTGTTGATTTCTGTGCAAGGGTATCTGGCGGGACTCTATCTTGCTGATAACCGGACACACGAATTAGTCGCAGAAAGAATTGCCGATGCAGAATTACGCATCAAAGAACATCATTTTCAATTCTTACAACCATTTATGTCTTGTTTAAAAGCACAACTTGCCCTTGCCCAAAAAGACTATGCACAGGCGATTCAATCGGGGCAGGAAGCGATTGCATTAGCACAGTCCTACCAGATGAGCGAAGAAGAAGGGGATGCGCACAGAATCGTGGGCATTGCCTACCATCACATGCATGATGCTGTACAAGCACAACTTTCGTTTGAGTCCAGCTTAACGCTGTTATCAGATAATTCTTACAAGGCCACACTCACTCAACTCTGTTGGGGGCTTGCCTGTGAGGATGATATGCGGACACAAGAGGCAATAGCCGTCTTTGGAAAAATTGGGGCGACCCACAATATCCATATTGTCAAAGGATGGCTATCCAAACGTTAGGAGTAGACATGAATAACTTGTGCGTTTATTGAAGGTCTATTGACAGGTCTGTCGCATAGGTTAACAACCTATATGACAGCACAAGTTATTTGAGCCTTGCTCCTTGGCATACACTTATTGAGTCACGATAATTCCTATTGTGACGAACCTTGATACAACACGGAGAAAATAATATGTTCTATCCACATCATGGGATAAACACGCCGAAATGGGGCCAAAGCGCATCTCGTCACCGATGGCTTTTGGTTCTCTGTGCATCGATCTTTTTAGTCTTTTGCTATGCGAGTATTGATGGGCTTACTGGGTCCACTGTATATGCTGGCATGGAGAGAGCCGACGCGCTTCCAACAATTTGCGAAGCAGGCCAGGATGGCGAGATCAAATTTTGCCCACAGATTGGCATCCTGCCCGACTCTGTTGCCACCAGCATTGCCTGGGGTGATTACGATGATGATGGCGATTTGGATTTAGCCGTTGGTCATGGTATCCCCTACAGTGATCCTGACCTTGTGAAACGAGATGGTAATCGTGGCATCTATAGGGATAAAATATATCGTAATCACGAAGGCGAATTCAAGCTTCACTTGACGCTGCCGATTACCGACTCTACCCGCGATATCGCATGGGTTGATTTTGATAACGACAACGATCTTGATTTGGTCACAGCCAACGATGATTACATTCGAATCTATGAGAATCAAAGCGAGATTATCAACAAGAAACCAATTACCATCTCGTCTCCAATTACGGGTGAACCTCTGGATGCTCAAAGTATGGATTGGGCCGATTATGATGGGGATGGGGATTTAGACTTGGCCGTAGGAAACGGTATCATTGTGCTGAATTACCAGACACAAGCACCCATGAGTTTTAGGGGAAAACCTGATTATATTTACAAAAATCTTTGGGATGAGGAAGCTCGATTTGAGAGCGTCCCAATTCCTGGAGGGTCTCTACCCACAACCAGCATTGCTTGGGGGGACTATACAGGTGATCAGAAACCAGACCTCGTGATTGGGAATGGTGGGATTGGACGCACCAAGCTATATTCAAACACAGCAAATTCAAATAATGATGAAATATTAAATTTTCACCAAGACATTCCTGGCCTCTTCAGTACGCAAAGTATCGCTTGGGGTGATTATGATAACGATGGCGACCTCGACTTGGCATTAGGTAATCTAGACCTAGATAGGATAGTGTCCCCAAGTTTAGAAAATCTCATCAAGAACAACATGGGAATGACTGAGACTGTCGATGGTAAGAATTACATTTTTGAAAATTTGCTTAATGAATCGGGGAAAGTAGGCTTTAAGGCGTTGCCATGGTCTCCCTATAATGCTGCAACAACCAGCGTGGCTTGGGCAGATTACAATGGTGATGGGTATCTAGATTTGGCCGTAGGAAATTTTACACTCTTAAACACAGGGGACTTAGAAGCTGTCAATAGCCTTTATCTCTATAAAGATGAGGAGCAACCATTTTCGTCTAAACCTGATTGGGAAACAGAAGTGTATGATAATGACGCCACGATGCATATTGCTTGGGCTGATTATGACAATGATTCTGATCTCGATTTGACCACTGTCAACATTGACCTTGACATAGGTCAACCCATCAAGATATATCGAAATGACCATACGTCTCTCTCTTCACAGGGGCAGATCATTGCAGAGAATGAAGAGTGGAGCTTGCAAGCTGTGTGGGGTGACTATGATGGTGACGGCGATTTGGATGTTGCTGTCGCCAACCGTAATCAGATGCCCGAATCCTTAGCTGATGGCTTTAGCCCAAATGCATCTGTCCGTGTTTATCAAAATATGCTAATTCCTTCTGGGACATTAACATTTACGCGACAGGCTATCCCAGACCTTACCTTAACCATCACAGATTCAGTGGTATCAGTCGCATGGGGCGATTATGACGTCGATGGCGACCTTGACTTAGTTATTGGTAGCGGAGATATGGTCACTGTCTCAATAGATGGGAAAATTTATCCTGACTTCACTGGTGGAGAAAATAGGGTCTTTCAAAATTTGTTAAAGGACCCAGAGCAGTCGGGGTTTAAAGAGGTATGGAATTCTAGTGAAGGTCTGACAGACATCAGTGATGTCTGTAGTCATGCCCAAACGCTGTGTACACAAACTGATGCCACAACTAGTGTCGTTTGGGGCGATTATGATGGTGACGGCGATTTAGATCTAGCCGTTGCCAATGGCATTTTGGCGGCTAGACCCAACCAGATTTACCGCAATGATGGTGTCATCAATGGACGTTTGTCCTTAACACACGTATGGTCTTCGGATGAAACTCCCTCTATGGCAATGGCCTGGGGCGATTATGATCAGGATGGTGATTTAGATTTGGCCGTTGCCAACCGACTGCATCCCAACCAGATTTATCAAAATCAAGGACAGACAGAAGATGGTTTCCCACTTTTTGAGCTGGTCTGGGAATCGGATGAAAAAGATGACTCGCTCTCAGTGAAATGGGGAGATGTCACTGGGGATGGGTATTTGGACCTTGTCTTTGGTAATCGTAAAAATAACCGTATCTACTATAACCAGTCCAAGATACCCGCTGATGAGTTCAGTGAAGAGGCGACAACAGGGGAAAAGTCGGACTGTGAACGGCTCAACCAAACACTGTTTGCATGTACAGCACAGTGGACTTCGATTGATAGCGAAGTCACGATGGATGTGGCTTTGGGTGACTATGATGACGATGGTGATTTGGACCTTGTTGCTGCCAACGGTGGACTCGACCCTGTAACTGCACTTCACACAGCCAACCATCTCTATCGAAATGATGACGGTGTTTTAAGCAGACTTGCGACATGGGTGTTTGGGCAGTCACGCGACAGCGGAAGCGAAGATTCGCAATCTAGTGCAAGTGTTGATTGGGGAGATGTAGACCTTGATGGCACACTCGATTTACTGGTGAGTACGCTTGATGGTCCCAATGTCATCTATACCAATATTCGCCAGACTGAGACGATTTCACCAAGCCTACCTATCATTCGCGTCGGTAATCCTGGAAAAATTGCCGCCAATGGATACGCCTCAGCAAAAATTTTATCCGACTCGCCGATTGCCATTCCCTTTACACTGACGCACCCTATGTCAATGACTGTGCGAAAAATTCAGGCATGGTACTCTCTTGATGGCGGTGGGCATTGGCAACCTGCCGAACCAATCACCTTGACCCAAACAACGGATTTGGAAACATCTCCCACGGGCATAGGGTATACTTTTGAGTGGGATGTTCATAAAAGTGGCGTCATGGGTCAAAGCGATAATGTTGTGGTCCGTATAGATGCACTTCCCGCTATCAAACCCAGAGAAAATGACGTTCTTGGAGACTATCTCTATGGGTCGTCTTCGGATACAACATTGCCGTTTAGAGTACGCGGCACCCAAGTTCGTGTTGTTGATGTCAACGCTGGACCGTTATCCAAGGCATTGGTGTATGGCATCAGCAACCAAACAAATTTTAATGAGGAGCCACTTGGGGGTCTCGTAAATCCATTCAAAACGTCTCAGTTAGGATATTTACAGGGTCGAGAAACCTTAAGTGACACCGCCCTGCTATTTGCTTTGGCACCTATCACTGTTACACAAAAATACACGTTATATTATACTGGTAAACTGACGATAGAGGCAGATGCGGATATTACCCCCATAACCCAATCAGGGATAATGACGGTTCCTGTGTCGTCGGAAAATCCGCTGTACATCTTTGACTTAACGGTCTCGCTTGAGTGGGATGCGCGTAAAGATAGACTCTATTTACAACAGCTCTCCTCTGATCTACGCCGTACATCGGAAATCTTATATGATGCCACAAATGGACAGGCCGCGCTTGGGAATATCACCATCTATCATGCAAAAAATTATTGGCATGATGCGGATATCCGAATCTATACAACAAATCGGTTGCGCCCTCATGCAGCGATTGGCGGTATCACCGATGGCATTAAAATCAAGCCCTTTACAATTAGCGCAACGGAAACAATTACAACCGCCTACACGGGTGGTCAAGTGCATATGCCTGTGGAATGGAACCGTTATGGCGATGTGACAGGTAGCCAGAATGAAGACTGGCCGCGTACGCTGGCGCATGAACTAGGTCATTATCTATTTTATCTCTTGGATAGCTATTTTTATCTTGATGATGAGGGGCTACCCATTGCCGTTCAAAACTGTGACGGATTGATGTCTAACCCCTATATTGAAGAATTTACCGAATTTCACCCTAGTGGCTCTTGGGATGAGCAATGTGTAAATACATATGCCTATCAAGAGTTGAGGCTTTCGGAGTGGGCGGTGATGAAGCTATTTTATGAGGGGCTGCAACCACCACCACCAGATACAACGTATGAAAAGTTGGAGACAGGGCCTAATACACTCCCTATAGCCGTCACCAATGTACACTTTGCGGAGTTGCAAGGCCAACCATCTACAACGCTAGAATCACCAAAATTTTATTTGGTTGAACATGATTTGACTGAATCTGATAATGAGAAGCGTTACATCGCTAGTTTATCGGCACGGGTTTATCTGTTTCAAGATGGGTCCATTCTTGATCTCGGTCGCCCACGCCAAGATGAAATCCGGGCATGGGGAGCAAAAATCGACAATGATGATCGTATTTGTGTCTATGATCCTCCTGCAACCGGATGTCTTGATGTCGGGAATGGCGGTATCAGTCGAATTACAATGAAACCACAAAAAGACTGGTCGCCAGATATTCTGATTTCACCCAGCGCACCCAATACCTTAACTATCGGTGTCAAGCAGGTAGACCAAGGGATTACGCTTGCTGCTCAAATCTATT
>JBCCFC010000645.1:0-7768 GCA_039029935.1 Chloroflexota bacterium | reverse complement strand
TGCCATCGGCATCAAACCAGACAAAGTTACCAATGTTGACGGTCGGCGTGATCTCCGCCAGACAAACCTCATCAAAGACGATGCGTGAGTGGTTGCCGCCGACATCGGCATTGGACACCCAGAGGTCAAGCGATGTCGTGGCCGCGTCTGTGGTGAAGTTATAACAGTACTGTGCCCACGGAATCACGGTTGTTGCGCCAAAGTCCCACGCACCGTTGTCTGGCACAATGTGTGTCTGATAGTGCAGTGGTGCGCTATCCTCATCCACGATAAACGCGATGCCGCTTTCGAGGCCATTTGCCGTGCCATCCGCAGCCCACGCACAGAATTGATAGCTCGTACTTGGCTGTACCGCTACGGACGCATCTGGGCGTATCTGTACACCATCCTGAAGAGCAATCGGTGTGTTCAAAGCAGCATAAACATATTTTGTACCACTATAGGCGTTGGTGTTATCCACCCAGTAATGCGCACCACCAGTGCTGTTGTCTCTATACCAGCCCGTTGGCGATGTGCCGCCAGATGACGTTGATACCGTGAGCTGTGAGCCACCTGCCCATGCTGTGCCACCCGTGTGTGTGCCTAGCTCAAAGGAGCCGTTGGTCAGTAGGTTGCCAACACAGGCTTCGCCCACATTTGGGGAGAACGTAAAGCCAAAGTCGAGGGTCAAATCATCAACTGTGCCAACGCTGACCACTGTACCGCTGGCATCATGATTCTCGTTGTTCGCAGCGTTTGCCACAACGGTCGAGGGCGCATAGCCCGGTGGTGTCGTCACTGTCAGTGTATAGATGCGGTTGGTTGGCACGGTGATGGAATAGTAACCGCTGCTGTTGGTGGTTGCGCTGTAGCTGTCACCCGTGTCGTCGATGGCGTTGACCGTGATGCTGGATGCTGGGGTGATGACGCCTGTGCTGGCAAGACCATCATTATCGCTTTCATACCAGATGCGATCACCAATTTTCACCAGCGGCACAAAGCCGAAATCAACGGTATAGTATGCCTTCACATCCGGGGTGGTATCCAACACACCATCAATCAGCACGCCGTGATCCGCCTCGCCCGTTGGCCCACCACTGTTGGCAAGCGTAACGGCCACACTCTGGACAGAGCCTGTGTCGGCGATACCTTGACCATTATCATCGCTGTCGGTCGGATTAGGTGTGACCGTTGTGCCAATGTCGGTGGAGGAGCGCATGTTGGCCGGAACCTCGGCGCGGACCACGTAATCATCAGCACTCAAGTTGGTGAATAGGTAGCGGCCATTGGCGTCAGTCGTCGTCGTCATCAGAATCGTTGATCCCGTATCGTCAAGCAATGTCACCAGTATTCCTTCAATGCCAGCTTCACCGCTATCAAGCTGACCATTGTCATTGACATCGCTCCACACCATGTTGCCTAATGAAAGCGGCGAGACAATGCCCGCATCCACGTCGATAATGGTCTCGTTGGCAGCTGGCGTGTAGCTGGCGGTGCTTTCACCAGTGGTCTGGTTGAAGTCGCTGTCAATGGCGTCATCACCGCCTTGGTCGGCTGTCACCAACGTTTGGCCGAGGTTTGGCACAACGACGACTGAGTAGGTTTCGCCGGGTGTCAGATTGCCAAAGTAATAGGTTCCCGTGCTGTCGGTCTGCTGTGTGGCGATGGGGATGCCGTTGCTGTCGAGCAGTTGCATGGTGATACCGCTGAGCAGCGGTTCACCGATATCGTAGGTGTTATTGGGCGTCAGGTCTTCCCAGACAATACCTGTCAACGCGGCGGGATCGGTTGGTGCTGCGACCAAACCTGCATCCCATGTCAGGTCTACTTCACCAGCAGTCAAGCTCGTGAGTGACGTGCGTCCTGTACCGTCGGGGTCCGAGTCATTGGTATCATCACCCGTTGTGCCTGCGCCTGTCAGCACCCAATCTGCGGGAGCAACGGTCAACGCTGGTGAGATGGGGTCTGTGCCGGAGATACTGCCCGTGTTGAAGACAAGGTAATAGTCACCGATAGGAACATTCTCAAAGAGATAGTAGCCATTGGCGTCGGTGGTCAGCGTGATGCCCACCTGCACGTCTGTGGATGTGTACAGCCCAACCTGCGCACCCCACACAGGTGGCTCGCCATCACTCTGGTCGCCCTGCCCATCGAGGTCATACCACACATAGTTGCCGATGCTGGCGACCTGCACAAAGCCAAAGTCGTTGGTTGGATATTCGCTGGGATCGGCGGGGTCATCAACACCTGTCACCGCGCCCGTGGAGGCGGCGATACTGGGATAGCCATCGCTGTCAGTCGTGGCATCCGAGTCGGTGGTGTCATCCCCTTGGTTGGCCGTTGTCGGTCCATAGCCATGGAGGATGGTGCTAAAGTCGTTGTCATTGTCGATGCGGATGATAAAGTCATCGTTGGGGTTGAGGCCATCAAAGCGATAGAAACCGTTGCTGTCCGTGAGCGTAACATCGCGTGGCGTTGTGCCATTGGTGGCATTGCCATCGGCATCAACTGGATTGCCGCCGCCGTCGTCATCGTAGAGGCTGACAGTGACACCCGCCAATGCAGGCTCACCATCATCCTGTTGCCCATTGGCGTTGACATCGTGCCAGACCTTGTTGCCCAGGCTAGTAAAATTGCTCGTGTCTACCATGCGTAGGCCAACTTTAATCGGTTCGGTCGCAAGCAAATCAGTGCTGGCGTTTAAGCTGTTGAGGTAGATGCCGCCAAAGGCAAAAGAGTTCCAGGCGATTTCGTTGTTAGCAGCAACCACCCCATTGAGCCGCACATTAACCGTGACTTTGAGTTGCTCACCGGGCATAAAGCTGCTGGCGGGGCTAAAGCGGAAGGCAAAGCTACGTGCATCGGGGGCGGTGCTGTTCCAGTTGGGTGTGTCACAGGCAACCGTGTTGATAGTGGCTGCGGCGGCACTCTCGTCAGCGGTTAAGTCCTCGTTGTTGGATGGGTCGTTGACAAAGCGACAGGGGTTCGTGGTGGTGGAGTAGTAGGGACCAAGGGCCATGTCGCTGGCAGGCACAACGTCCCATGTGCTGGTTCCGCTGTTCCAACGCTCAACCGTGATGTCGCTGGCAAGCTCCAGATTCCACTCTGATTCGCGCGCACCGATGACAGCGAGGACATCCTCATCACCCACTTCGGGCAGGATATCGACGACATCAAACTGTGTCACCTCAACATTGCCTGTATTCTCAATGAAGAACTCATAGACACCTTCACCTGTTGTGTCGGTGTCACCAAAGAGTGGATATCGTGAGAAACTGCTGTCGAGCTTCCCCTGCACCCATTTGGATGACTGCATGTTGGCGATTTCTGGGACTGTATAAGTCGCATTGTTGTTGGCCAATGGATCATCCGGCATTCCATTATTGGCGTAGTTATCAATCAGGGTTCCTGCAAGTGTGCCAGCCTTGATGCGGGTACTAAAATAGAGATTGAGCCGCGCCAGATTGAGACCGGATGAGTAGAAGGTACAGTTGAAAAATTCCCATTTGAGTAGTGTTCGCCCGGTACCATTCCAATTTTCTTCAATGGTAAAGGTAGGCGTCAAACAGTCGGGTTGGTTGGCGGGGTCGCTTGCCAATATACCGTCTGCATAGTACCGCACAACTTGCCAAAAATTTGTCCCCCCATCAGCATAGGGCACATATTCTAATTCGTCAGGGAGCAGGTCTGTCACAACTGGATTGAGCCAATCGGTTCCACTTGAATTGGCCCCAATTTCCACCCCATAGAGGATGTCTGAGTCACCCATCGTCATGGGCGGTACTGCATCGGGGTCCAGCGTAAAATCGCGAATATCTGTATCGGAGCTTGGGACAGGGTTGGTATCCGCATTGATATCGGGTGCGGCCATGACATCCTTATCCATGCGTGTTCGCGGATCGGCAGGCAAAACGTTCAGCGTCGCACAGGATTCACCCGCATTCCCCATCGACGTGTCTGATGATTGCACACAGTTGGTATATGTGTCGCCTATCCCTACAGGTGTAAAGCCAGGGAGTTCCGCATCCGTAAAGGGGGTGGTCTCTGGATAGTGCAGCCTCAGTTCAGGATCAGAAGAGCCAGGTGTGGTTGCCATTTGCCAACGAACGGCGACCACGTTAAAAAGGTCTTCACCATTGGGGCGTCTCCAACTGACACAGCCTGCGGGCAGACCATTGGTTTCGACATGTGCTGTCAGGCTACCAAGGGTGACATGATGCCATGTGGCGTTGCTGCCACATTGAAAGTCAAACGTCTCTGCACCGCGCTCATGAATCTGGGTGACAACGGCCCCGGCTGGAATCACATCAGTCACGGTGTACGCTGATGCTGCGTCCGGCATAGTGATCCGAAATGTGTTGTGCCCGTTCACTGTCACCACAGAACCGCTGGCGGAATATTTGACCAAGTCAGTCGTCGTCGGTGGTGCGGTGGGACAGCTTGCGGGGATGTCCGTATCCAATGTGACGTTGGCGTTGGCGGTATTGGCACCACCTGTGATGTTGATATTTGCTGTGGCTGTGTAGGTGCTGGCAGTGACGGCTGTGCCACATGTCTCCCAACGCCCGACAACGCGTACCATACCCGTGGAGCCTGCATCAAGCTGCCCTGCTGGGCTACCCAGCGACTGTAACGTCCATGTCACCGTCTGTCCAAAAAAACTAGCCGTGTCGATAAGCCCACCGCTTGGTGAAAATTTGACAATTTCCATGCCTGTTGGCAACGTGTGGTCGATGACCGTGTTGAGACAATGTTCGGTAAGCGAGGCGCAGCGATAGCGGATCGTGAAGACGACCCGATCCCCCGGCTCGGCATTGGCAGGGTTGACATTGACTGATAGTACCAGTGATGGGGCGGCGTGGGCGATTTTGGGTTGTGGTAGCCATGTTGTCAGTTGGCTGGCCGTCTGTGAAATGGGATGAAGGCGGAGCAACTCGGTGGTATGGTCGATGGTACTTGTCACCAATGGCGGTGGCAGTAGCGTCAATAGCACCAAAGCAAAGGCCAAATGCCACCTGATAAATTTCCTGTAGTTTATGTTGAAACCATTATTCACAAACACCTCTTTTGTATGTATTTAAGTTTTCCATAAAAACAACTATGTTTTCTTTTAATTGATTCTTGAACGTTTCAAGACCCTAAATACACAGTATAGTATGGTGTTTGACGGTGATACATCAGTCATATGATTTAGTTTCAATGATCCTAAAGTGAAGATTGGCGTTGATAGAGTCAACGATCTCTTCAAAGAGGCGTGCGCCCTCGCTATTGGGAACAGGTTGTGGTATACGAATTAGTCTCGAATACTATTGGTCAATGTTGCTCTCTGCAACCAAGCGAACTTCCTGAATCTCATCCCCTAACGGCAATGAGCCATTGTACGTGACATACCCATCAGCATAGACCCAAACAGTGACAAGTTGAGATGGAGACGCTAATGACGCGCCGGATGGTTCGGCCTCGTCACAGGGAACACTCGACACATAGTCACCCTCCGAGTTGGTGAAAGCCGTGACATGGTATAGCCCAACCTCGACACGCACTTTGGCATTGGCAATGCGCACCAGCGTATCCCGGTCCAGCACAGAAATGACATAGGGACAGAAGCGTGTGGCGGTGGGGACAAGATAGATGATTTCGCTCGCATCCTGCACGGTAAACTCGGTGTGATAGGCGCGGTAGCCGTCAACCACAATGCGCAGATCATAACGTGGGTTTGGTTCATCACAGGTGAAGGTATCGCGGTGTCGGCCATCTGAGTTGGTGTATTCAATATAGCTGTCCAGCTTGTAGTCAAGCGTGAGTTTGGCTCTGTGAATAGGCTGGCCCGTTTCGATGTCGCGGACGGTGACGGCGTAGGAGCATTTCTCTGTATCTGTCACCTGTGCCGTCTGCGACTCTGCTGGCGGTGCGCTTGGCAATATATCCATTGCAAACAGCGCAATCAGCATGGCCGACAATCCAGCCAAGACAGCCATGAGTATGGCAAGCCACTGTGGAACGATGGTCGTGATGTGATTGGTGACATGGGACACCGATTGGTTGATGTTGTTGCCAATCGCTGTGCCTGTGTTGTTTTCAATATTGCCAATGTCAAATTGCAGTGCATCAGGGGATTTTTGTGGATGTGAGTTATCTGGTTCTTGGGTCATGGCCTATCCTATAGCACATATTACACTGTCTCTAGTGTTCCTCTTTTTCAGACGAAACCGTTTCTTCTACAAACACGTAGAGTTGTCCAAAATCTTCAATCTGAATGACCGCATCAGAGATTGCGTTGAGCTTTTCAATTGAACTGATTGAGGCGCATAGCCTTTGCATCTGCAGATATTCTCTAGCCGACATTTCATACCTCAACACCATTAATTTTAGTGTACTTTGCCGTTGTGTTTCCAATAGAGCTTTGCGTTCTTGGTGAAACGTCTCGCGCTCTATGTTCTATATAGAGAGCTCCTTGTCAAATATCTTCTACCCCACTCGTCTTTGCTCTTGACGTCCTTGTTCAATCCCTCTTTGAAGACCTTCTTGAAGACCTTCTTGAATACCCTCATTATGCGCATCCTCTACTTGCTTCCGCCAGCGTCGTAAATATGGTGAATCAAACACCCACTCATCTTGTGCCATCATCGTTTCAATCATCTTGATAATCTCCTCATCTTGTAATAACGCCAATAACTCAATCAGTAGCCGATGTTGTGTCTCTTCATCGGGCAAAGAGCGAATCTCTCGGTAAATCACAGGGATAATCTCGTCTGGGCGTTCAAGTTTTGCCTGCCCCAGCAATGGCAGCAACGCAGGACGTCCTGCATCAAGCAATTCTTGTGGCTTCAAGTTCCACAACCAGATGGTATCATAATGCCACGCCAAAGTCACGCGATTACCAATGCCCATCACACGATGATGCCCTGTATCAGTGACGTTGGTTTTCTCGCTAATGTAAAAGACCACGCTGTGAATGCGAGTCCCGCGCTCTTTGTCTGCAAAGCCCACAAGATAGTCCAATACACGAAACCGCATGGGTCTTTCAGAACTCGCTTACTGCTCCATTCAATGACATCTCCTCAATGCGTACTCCTTTCATACAGAGTTAGTCATTATACCTTATCTGCGTTAAAATACCATACGAATTAATTTGAGTAACATCATTTCAGAGGAATTGGTATGGCAGCAAATGACAAATTCTACAGTACAGTCAAAACAGCGTTAGATCGAGATAATTGGATAATAACGGATCCATTCCGGATTTCGGCTGGCGGTATTAATTATGCCATTGATTTTGGCGCGGAGAAATTAATCGGTGCAGAGCGAGAAGGCCGAAAGATAGCGGTGGAGGTCAAGAGCTTCTCTGGTGAGTCTGATACGTATGAATTTCACAAAGTTGTGGGGCAATTCATTGACTATCGCATTATGCTTGAAGAAACGAAGCCAGAGTATACACTCTATATCGCTATCGCATCCCATACATACCATTCTTTCTTTCAACTCCCATTTATTCAGACAGTAATCCAACGAATCGATATGAAGTTATTGATTTTTGATGAAATTGCGGAGGTGATTGAACAATGGAGAAATTAGCATTTTATCGTTCTTGTGTACGTGAACTCATCCAGCGCTATGAAAATCAGGTTCCGGTTAATGGTGAGATCGAAGTACAGTTGATTGAAGATACTGCTCGCGACCGTTACCAAGTTTGTAACATTGGTTGGATGGATAAGGCACGGGTTCATGGTTGTAAACTCCATATCGATATCAAGGATGAAAAAATCTGGATTCAGCAAAACCTGACGGA
>JBCCFC010000644.1:0-7769 GCA_039029935.1 Chloroflexota bacterium | reverse complement strand
GGGCGACCCGATTCTCTTTATTCATGGCAACCCAACATCCGCTTACATTTGGCGCAATATCATTCCCCATGTGACACCCTATGGTCGGGCCATTGCAGTAGACCTCATTGGCATGGGCAAATCCGATAAGCCAGACATTGATTATGGGTTTACCGATTCTTATGCGTATCTGGAAGCATTTATCGAAAAATTGAACCTGAAAAACATCACGCTTGTGGTGCAGGATTGGGGGTCTGGTCTGGGGTTTCACTATGCCCACCAGCACAGTGAGAACATCAAAGGTATTGCGTTTATGGAGGCGATGTACAAAAAGCTGGACTGGCGTACACTGCCATTCTCGTCCAAACTGGGCTTAACCATGATGCAATCCAAACTGGGCAGCTTCCTCATGTTTGGTGTCGCCAATAGCTTTGTCAACAACATGTTGCCACAATGGACCGAGCGTCCATTGAGCGCGCAAGAAATGGCCGTCTATCGTGAACCCTATCCAACGATTCAAAGCCGTAAGGCCATGCAAGTCTTCCCGAGAGATGTTCCTGTGCGAGGCAAACCGACGCATACCGACAGCGTTGTCGAGAACTATCACCGGTGGCTTCAACAGACCCCCATTCCCAAACTCTGTTTTTATGCAACGCCAGGGATGCTGATCCCCATCGAAGATGTGCCTTGGATTCGCAACAATTTCCCCAACATCACCATGATTGACATTGGCAAAGGGACACATTTTGTGCAGGAAGATAGCCCGCATCTCATTGGCAGCGAATTAGCCAAATAGTATAACAGACTCTAGCCTATCATGTCGTTTACGGCTCCTCCGCCCGCAACGCCGCCAATACCGATTCATTAAATACAACGACTGGCACTTCACCCTCTTCCAGCGCGGCAATCCACTGCTCACGCCAGTCAACAACCCATTCCGTCTCGTTCTCCGCTGCCCACGCCACATACATTTTGAAATCATCAATCGCACCAGCGACGTCCCCCGCCAAAGCGCGGGCGAGGCCACGACTATCGCGGAAATTGCCGTTGTCGGGTGCTTGGGCAACGGCCTGTTCGCACAAAGGTAGCACATCAGTAGCAAGACCATTGAGCGTGCCACGCCAGCAGAGGATGTTGAGATAGTCGGCGGGTATCTGCGCCGTAGTGGAGTAGGCTTGGGCATGTTGATAGGCGTCGATGGCCTGTGGATAGGCGGCTTGCCAGGTGAAGGAACGTCCAGCCTCGATAAAGGCATCGGCGGCCAGTCCGTCGATATTGAGCGTATTGTCGTGGGTGATGGCCTTTTCAAACTCGCTGAGGGCGTCGTCAAAGCGAGTGTGCTGGGCGAGGCTGCGGCCTGCAAAGAGATGGGTGTGGATGGTGGTGCGGTGGAGGGTTTGCGCCAGTGTCATGGGATCAGTTGATAGGGTGGAATCGAGTGACTGGGCCTGCTCAAAATAGGTGATGGCATTGGTAATCTGGCCGCGCCGTGCCAATGCGCGCCCGCTATCCATCAACCGCAACACCTGTGCTTGCTGTTCCAACTGCGCCAACACGGTCTTGCTCGGCGGCTGGACAGTGCCAGTCAGGTTCAACTGTGCATAGATATCTTCAGAGCGGGGGCTGGCCGGAAGATGGTTCATGGCCTCTAACACCAAGCGTTCAGGCATGGACCAGAGAATCAGGCTGTTGTCCGGTGAGCCGCTGCCAGAGACAATCGTCTGCCCATCGGGGCTGATTGCCAACGCGGTGACATTGGCGATATGTCCATCGAGTTGTGTCAGTTGGCGACCTGTGTACGCGTCCCAGATGCGCACGGTATCGTCTGCACCACCAGAGATGATGTGTCGTCCATTAGGGCTAATCGCAACTGTACTCGTACCACGGCTGTGACCCGTCAACACGGCCAATGACTCACCTGTCCGTGCATCCCACAAACGGATGGTGCTGTCTCCGCTGCCAGAGACAACGGTCTGCCCATCGGGATGAAAGGCAACAGTATCTACATGATGTTTATGCCCTTCAAGCCGCAACAGTTCTGCCCCCGTCTCGACATCCCAAATGCGCACCGTCTTATCATCGCTGCCAGAGACAAGACGCTTGCCATCGCTGCTAAAAGCCACTGTGCGCACAGTCTTATAGGCACTATCTCCATCCGCATGAGCCGTGAACTGTGCTACCTCCTCGCCTGTCTCAACATCCCAAAGCCGGATGATGGCATCTGAACCAGCCGAGGCCAGCCGCTTGCCATCGGGATGATAGGCCACCGACCAGGTGAACCCTTTCTGCTCGCCATTCTGACCGCCAAGCGTTGTCAGCACCTGTCCCGTCCATGCATCCCAGATGCGAATACGCCCGTCGAACCCTGCCGAGACTATGTGCGCACCATCAGGACTAAAGGCGATGGCGTGGATTTCACCCCTAAATCCGGTGAGCCGTGCCAGTTCTTGCTTGGTGTCCATCGACCAGACGCGGATCGCACTGTAGCCATAGGGATCGCCACTGGCTGAGGCAATACGCTCTCCCTCCGGACTAATCGCAACGGCATTGAAATGATGGCCGAACCCTTCAAAGCTGGCCGCGTTTTTCCCATAGTTTAACGTGACCAGCCGCATGGGGACACGGGGCAGCGTGCCCTCCGAGTCAAGCGCAAAGGGGTTGGCAACGAGATGAATCAAGTTAATGCCTGTTTCTTCCACCAAAGCATCCATTTCATCAGCAAACATGGGGGGACCAAACTGATGCGTATGCGGCCCTCCGACCTGTTGAACCGCACGGCGCAGCGTGGTGTAGGCATGGGCAGAGACATCGCCATCGGTGAGTAGCGTGGTGAGGACCGCATCGCGCGCCAACAGCAGCATCTGCTCCGCCATCGGTGGCGCGTTGTCTAGCGGGTCAACAAGAGCATGATCGTCCTTGGGTTGGCTGGGGACGAGTAGCGTTCCAGCTTTGGTGGCAAGCAGTTCGGCCTGCACCAGACGGGTCGTGCGTTCGGTCTGCCGCTGTGCATCCGCTGCCGCCGCTGCCTGTTCCTGAGCGATAAGGGCATTGGCTTCAGCAGTGGCATGTGCTTCCCTCGCCAAGTTGTCGCGGGCGACGGCAGTGGCACGAGCAGTCTGTGCCTCGTTGCTGGCATCCATTGCCCCAAACATGGCGCGCAGGGTGATAACGATGAGAAGAACGAGGCCGATGATTGCCAGCCAGAGTCGATAGTGATTCATTGCTGCTCCTTTCACACAAACCATGCCCAACGTGCAGACGATGTACTCAAACTATTTTCAGCGAATTTATGGTACATTACAAATGAAGAACGATTGTCATTTCAGTATAACATCAATTTGCTGAAGTTCATTCTGGGTCATGGTGTTGGGCAGATTACGTTGGGGGCGATGGTCCGGTTGTGATCGCCGTATTGCAGGCGTATGCAGCTCTTGATTCTAATGCTCCGTGTGCAGTATCGCAACCATGATAGGCTCTATTCGTTGAGTGCCGACGCCAGAGAACAGATGCGCCTTTACCTCATCTGTGCTATACTACTCGATATAGAGGCACAACCTGTATTATCGAAATGGAAGGTATCATGCGTACATTTTCTTCTTATGGGCCAGTTCAAGCAAAGCTACATTATTATGCACCACGCACAGAACTCGTAGCGAAGACGCGGGCGGCATTAATCGGTCAAGACCCTGATAGTGGTGGTCACTATATTACCGTCTGGGCACCCCGACAGACGGGCAAAAGTTGGACCACACGCCAAGTCATCAAGCAGGTGCGCACCGAGGGTGTGTTTGAGACAGGCGTGATTAGTCTCCAATCGGCCAAAACGTTGACAGAAGATCAGGATGTCCTAGAACTCTTTGTCGACAGACTTAATCAGTGGTTTGACTATGACTTTCCCATGATCCAAAAATGGTCACAGCTTTCCTCGCTGTTTACATCCGATTATTTTTCTAAACCTGTGATTCTCATTATCGACGAATTTGATGCGCTGCAAGAAGACTTTATCAACCGTTTTGCCAATGAATTCCGTGAAATGTATCTTCGTCGGGTTGATGAGTATGATAAACCCAGCGGCGAAAAGAGCAATCTGTTACATGGCCTCGCTCTAATCGGTGTACGTAGCGTTTTAGGTATTGAAAACGTAACAGGCTCGCCCTTTAATGTGCAGCGCAGTGTACATATCCCTAACCTGACTCCGGCAGAGGTTGCGCAACTATTTCAGGATTATCAAGACGAAAGTGGACAGCGCATTGAGCCAACAGTAATCAAGCAGATTTATGAAGAATTCAGCGGGCAACCCGGATTGACCTGTTGGTTTGGAGAGTTGTTGACCGAGCAGTATAACCGTCATGATGGCAAGATTACAATGAACGACTTTGAGGATGTTTATTCAGGTGCTGTGGATGACGAACCCAATCATAATATCGTGAACATCATCTCCAAAGCCAAACAGGAACCCTACACCTCAGTAGTATTAGAGATGTTTCAAGCAGGTGTCAAGCTACCCTTTCGTTATGACGATCCCACAACCAATTATTTGTATATGCATGGTGTGGGTGGACGCGAAATTATCCGCGATAGCAAAGGAAAACTTCAACGATATTTGAAATTCCCCAACCCCTTTGTCCAGAAACGGCTCTTTAACTACTTTGCCCATCAACTCTTTACCGGCTTGAAGCGACTCTATGACCCCTTTATTAATGTCTCCACCATCATGACCAAAACCGAGCTAAACATCCCCAACATCATTCGTCTCTACGAGGACTACATCCACAAGAATCGGGGCTGGCTCTTCAAAAATGCTCCACGCCGCAAAACTGATGAGCATATCTTTGAGGCCGTCTATCACTTTAACCTCTACATGTATCTCTTCCAGTTTCTCCAAGGGCGCGGTAGCGTGACGCCGGAATTCCCCACAGGCAACGGGCGCATCGACCTGATTCTCTACTACAAGGACAAACGCTATCCGCTCGAAGTCAAGAGCTTTATCAACCGCGACGAACATCAGGAATCGCTGGCACAGGCGGCGCGCTATGGCAAGAAGTTGAACGTGCCAGCCGCGTGGTTGGTGACGTTTATTGAGACCATGACGGATGAGCAGCGAGCCGAGCTGGAAGGGACGGTTGTGGATGAGGAGACGGGGGTTGAGGTGACTTCGGTGTTTGTGACGACGGGGTGATGGGTTATCCCTTGCCCGTTCTTGGCTGTGGGTATGAAAGCCCATATAATGGCTTTACATTCTAACTATCTTGTTATTAACGACTGTTCTGTACGAATTTTTAAGTCTAAAGTGAGGAGAACGCAATGCGTCTGAGCCATCTACATATCAAAAATTATCGTCGGCTTGTTGATGTCGATTTACCACTTCGACCGTTGACCACGATTATTGGGCCAAATGGCGTTGGCAAAACCTCCTTGCTCGAAATTTTTCAGCTTTTATCCTCTGCCAGCGACATGAAACTACAAAAATTTATTGAAGACCAAGGTGGCTTTACCTCTATTTTTAGCTATGCACCAGCAGAGCCAGAGACACGGCTTGAGTTGTCACTTGATATAGATGGCGGAAATGCCAATTCGCCCGCGCCCATGCGCTATCACTTCTCGTTGGCGAGGGAAAGCGTGGGCTATCGTGTAGCAGACGAGCGGCTTATGCGGATAGCAGATACTGATACTGTGACGCCACAGATCTATCTTGATGCGCAGGATAGTTCTATACGCTATTTTGATAGTGAAACCAATCAGCTTGAGTCACCCAAAAGATGGTCACACCGCGAGCGCGAACTGGCACTGGCCCAAGCCCCGCGCAGCTATGCAGAACCAGAGATAGTGCGCTTCTTACTTGGTGAGATTTACCATTATAGTCGATTGGATGTGAGTGAGCGGGCGGTTGTTCGTCTTCCGCAAGCAATCACCCCTGCCATACGCCCCGGGCCCAATGGCGAAAATCTCTACTCGGCACTATTCAGCCTGCGTCTGCATCATCGCACTATATTTGACCGCATTTCAGAGTTGCTGTGGCAAGGCTTTGATGGATTTCAAGAAATTGACTTTGAGATTGTGGGAGCGGGGCAAGTATCGCTGGTTTGGCGTGAACAACAACATAACCAATTGCTCTATCCACAACAGCTTTCCGAGGGGACATTGCGCTTTTTGTGGCTGATTACGGTCTTGCTGGCCCCAGCCCCGCCCGTGATGCTGCTCATTGACGAGCCAGAGGTTAGCTTACATCCAACACTCCAGCAATTGTTGGCGGCGTTGCTACAGGAAGCCAAGCTCAACACAATGATTGTCGTCGCTACCCACTCGCCAGACCTGATTGGCTGGCTAGAACCAGATGAAGTATTGGTGGCTGATTTGGAAGATGGGAGAAGTGTATTTCGTTGGGGCGATACGCTTGATCTGAATGATTGGCTAGAGGATTATACGCTGCGTGATTTGTGGCTGATGGGTGTGATGGGAGGTCAGCCATGAGCAAAATTGTGTTGTATGTCGAAGGCGATACTGAGGTTGCGCTCAAAAAGCATCTCAAAGCTTTTCTGGATGAACGTGCAGAGACCGAAGGCAAGCCCAAAGTCACACTGGAAACCCGTAAGCTGGTGACACGCAAAGCGGACAAGTTACATCGTGATGTGAAGCGAGAACTTCGACGCCGAGATGTGCTAGGGGTCGTTGGATTAATTGATGTTTTTCCCAATTTTAAAAATGCAGAAGAGGCCAAACGCCATTTACGCAGGGCGGTTGGTGATGAGCCAAACTTTTATCCCCACGCCGCTCAATATGATGTCGAGGCATGGCTGCTGCCCTTTTGGAACGATATCTGTCGTCGCATCGGCGTTCGTCAAAGCTCACCCGGCTCCAAGCCAGAAACAGTCAATGGCATGAACCCACCCGCCTATCGACTTACCAATCTGTATAAACGCGCCAAGAAGCCAAAGCGAGACTATAAAAAGGCGATTGAGATGGCCGCGATTTTGAAGGGTAAGGATTTGGCGGTTGCTGCCGAGAGTTGCCCTGAGTTGAAGGCGTTTTTGAATACGTTGCTTCGGTTGAATGGGTTGAGGTTGTTGGTGTAGAACGCCGCCCCGCCATAAATGGTCGAGGCTACCCAATGACGACCCATGAATGGGCCTTATGTCTACACGGACAAGCTCCGTTTAGGGAACGTCCATTGGCTAGACCAGCGGTTTTAACCTTGGTCGGCTTCAACCCTGATTAGCTCTACCCCTCCGCATCCTCACCCCGATACCGCTTTGCCGCACAGATTATGGTCCAAATTCGTCTTGCCAACTCATCGGGTGCAAGCAGCAACTGCTCACCTAGATCCTGCGCTCGTTCAAAGCATTCGATGGCTTTGTCTATGTCGCCTATGTAAGCAATTGTATAGCTCTGTTCGAGTTAATGCTGCGAGCCGACTCGTTCGGTGAATAGTTGCAGGTCTTTGTGTGTTGGTAGAGGGGCATCGGAGGCTATACCAAAGCGTTGACGATCTTTAATTGTCAAGCTTGGCATAATGCGCGAAATGCAGGCACCAGCCTTTTGAACTAGATGTGTTGGCTCATCCCATAGGCGTATAGTATTGTCATAACCGCCAGAGACAATGCGTGTGCTATCGGGACTGTAGTCTACCGACCAAATAGCACCTTCGTGACCATCGAGCTGGGCGAGTTGTGCCCTTGTGGCGACAACCCAGATACGTACTGTGTAGTCAGAACTACCAGATACAATACATGTACTATTTGAGAATAGTTTAGAAACGTTTCTTCTTGATTCTTCCCGCGTCAAATTGATTT
>JBCCFC010000643.1:0-7772 GCA_039029935.1 Chloroflexota bacterium | reverse complement strand
CATCGCCACAAGCGTATCATATTCATTGAGCGCGACCTGTTGTTGACCATCAAGTGCCAGCATCACCATCAACTGTCGTCTGGATTCCTCCTCCAATGGATCCAGCGCAATCCACCGTCGGGCATAGGCAATGCCATCTACATAACGACCTTGGTGGAGACAGAGGTCAACGATATTGCGCAACACATCAGCAGTCAAACGTCGTAATGTCTCCTGTTGTGTACGTTGCCACTCGGCAAAACGAGGCGCACCATCGACAATTAGCTCCTCTAAAAACGCTCCCTTGTAAAGGCGCAGGATGTCTTTGACAATATGTTCCTTCTCATGTAGTTGGGTCATGTATAGGTCCGTATAGCGAGGTTGGCCGTATCGCGTATCGTCGCGGCGTAGTTCGGGCGTGGGCAACTGCGCTGCCAAGTCATCCACCGCCAACACATCCACCCAGACCTCGTCGCACACTTTAAAGGCAAGTGCCTCTGGCGTAATATGGATATAGGGCTTTATCTCGTCGGGGAGACGTTTGATGAGGGCGCGCAAATTGCCCAAGAGCCGGGTTCGTGGAAGATTATCCCAGAGTAGGTCCGCAAGGTGCATCCGTGTATGCGGACCCAGGTTGCGCACAAGATAAACTAGCAGTGCCCCAGACTTATGTCCTGGCGTCTTACCATGAGTTTGCCCATCAACACGGATGGTTGTCGTCCCAAAAAATGAGATATGTACACAAATGTTGGCGTGGTCTGTTGTGGTTGGCTGTGTGTTGTCTAATCGAGCATATGACATGGACATGACAAATTTTCTCCTGTACAGAATAAAGGACATCTACTCATCAAGATGTCCTTGTTTGTCTCCAGCATGATGCCCTTTTTCTTTATTTTGTATCAAGTTCTACCAAAAATTGTGTGAGCCAACACCTACTTCATTGTTCTTCTAAGGCCATTCCGCAAAATAAAATATTCTACACTTTAACAGGTTTTTAACCTGTTATTTTATACTTTCCTATACAACAAGAAAATGGCATTGGGTTGGCGGAGAAAATTGAGTCTATTGAATAAGAAAGACATTCGATTATGGTGATTATCAACAACAAAGAAGAAGTGATTGCGGCGGCATTAGCCCTAGACAAGGTGTGTTACACGTGGTCGATTACGCTGGACCCCGAAACCGCCATTACCTTTGCCGAGCAATGCCAGGAAATGAACGCGGCAGCTCCAGCGGCTCTGGTGGAGTTGATTGGACATGTGAATGAGTATATTCCCAGAAGCGATTATGGTCCGACGAATCCCAATACGGGCGAGATGCATCACGACATTGCCATTGGCTGTGATCGGGGTCGCACGATTGATGTGATCATCAGCAAATCGCAGTTGAAGCAATGGTCTGCAGATGACTGGCGGAAGTGTTCGACATTTCTGAATTTGGCGGGTCGTGCCTTGTATGCGGATGTGGCAGAAGTGACAAAAGATGATGAGCGCGAGTATGTGTTTTCGTACTGGTGGGATTAGAGGCGTCATATTTACAATAATGGCCTGATGCCTGATATACATGCTACAACAGATTCGGGAAAGGAACGGACTCTCTTACATGCGGGGACAAAAATCCGTTACCATCCCAAATCCGCTGTAGTATGCCACTTTTACTCATCCGCTCCGCTTTGCGCATTCAACTGTGCTTGCAGCGCACGAATCTGCTCTTCAAGCAGTAGACGGGCATTGGCTTCTTCTTGCGCACGACGTTCAGCCTCTTCAGCACGACGTTCTGCTTCTGTGCGGGCAACCGTTTCTTCGACCAACTGCTCAGATGCCTCGGCCAACTGCTCTGATGTTTCGGCCAACTGCTCTGATGTCTCGGTCAATGCATCCGCCAGTTCTTCGGGGCGACGAATATAATGACCATCCACATCATAACAACGAACCTGATTTTCATGAAGACCAATCCATGCACTTACGGGTTCCATCCACAACCATCCCTGTTCATTAGGCGTGATTGGGACATATCCATTCGGTGTCCAGTCATATCCCATCAATTGAAAAACTTCGGAACCGTCATTAGCTGTACCAACGGTATCACTAAAGATCAAACAGGGTACGCCTAAGCGCTCGTAGGCTTCGTACTTATCACCTAAGTCTACATGTCGGGTAGTTGGTGATGTTACCTCGACGACAACGCTAGGTGCAGTTCCTTCTTGGGCAACATAGAAAATACCTTGAGGCAGATGCTGATTATAGACATCATAAAAAATAGAGACATCTGGTACGTAATAACCTTCACCCGACACGCCCCAATCAATACCAACATCTCCATAAACAGCGTGATTCGGAATATGTGCTAGGTGGATGCGCATGGCAGTTTCAACATATCTACGTGTTCTGTTATGAGAGCGATTTTGCACATGCATATCTCCTTCTTGTGGGTGCAGATAATCGTCTAAGGTCAGTGCCACCCGCACCAGTTTCTCATTGCCATCTTCATCGGTTTGGTAGATATCACGCCAGCCGTAAATGTTTTCTTCTTTTTCAGATGCAAATTCTATATTTTCTGACTTGCTAGGTGCATCATCGCCATTTGTACTAATAGGAATATCCGGTGTAAAGTCAAAATAGAGCGGAGCAAAACGTCGTGTTCTTTTTCTTGGTTTCACTTGTACCGTCATTTCTTATCTCCTTTCTCCAATATTTCCATCAGCACTTCCTACCAAGACTGATTACAATTCAACCGATCCAACGCCCACTGCAACCGCTGTCGATCCCGATAATCACGCGTATGGATCAACGCCTGTCGATAGTGGTAACAGGCATCGGCCACGCGATTCTGCGGCTCCAGAATCATGGAGGCAAGGAAGTAGTGAATATGCCCATCACGCGGGTCGAGTTCAACGGCGTCGAGGAAGGCGGCTTCGGCGTCGCGCTCGCGGCCAATTTCGACCAGCACACGGCCTTGGTCACAGAGCAGCATAGCGCGCTCTCTGGGTGCATGGATTTTGTTTAACCCCTCTTCCACGACATCATAGGCGTAGTGGGGTTCACGCAGTTTGGTCAACGCCAGCATGATCCAGCCGTGCCAGAGCATGTGGTCATCGGGGGCATGACGTGTGCCTGCCTCATAGACATCCTCGGCCTTGACAAAGTTGCGCTGTTTGATGCAGGAATGCGCCCACGCCCGCCAGTTACGCCCATCGCTGGGGTCGGCCTGTGTACCCATCTGATAGAGTTCCATCGCCCGCCCAAAGTTGCGTTGACGCGCCTCAAAGCGACCCCAGTCGTACCAGTGCCGTGCATCGGTCGGTGCAATCTCCGAGCATTTCTTGTAGTATTGACGCGCTGACTCGATGTTATAGACATCGGCCTCTAACCGTGCCAGTGAGAGCCAGTTATAAGGGTCGGTAGGTGCGACCTCTGTACCCCGTAAAAAGAGTTTACGTGCCGTCTCAAAGTTTTTCTGCTTATACTCAAAGTTGCCCCATGCGTGCCAGATATGCGCATCCGATGAGTCGAGCATGGTGCTCTTCTCAAAGAGTCGGCGCGCCTCGGCTTGGCTCCCCGCCTTGGCTTCGAGCATGGCCCATGCATGAAGCGTCGGGATGCTGGTGGGGTCAACCGATTCGGCTTGGCGGAACAGTTCGCGCGCACGGTCGAGATTGCGCAATTTCTGCTCCAGAATCGCCCACGCCTGCCAGATATAGGAGTTGGTGGGGTTGAGTTCGGCCCCTCGTCGGAACAGTTCACGCGCCTGTTCAAAGTTTTGTTGCTGCTGCTCCAGCCGCGCCCACGCCTGCCAAATGTACTCATTGGTGGGGTCAGCGTCAATGCCACGTTGATAGAGCTTGCGCGCATCGTCAATGCGTCCCAACTTCTGCTCAAATAGCCCCCAACTCTGCCAAACTAGGGCATCGGTGACATCAATCTCCGCTGCCCGTTTAAAGAGCGAGCGCGCCTTTTCGACATTGCCCTGTTTCTGCTCAAGCAGTGCCCACGCCTGCCAGATCGGTGCATAGAGCGGGTCGCCCTGAGTTCCCTGCTCAAAGAGAGAACGTGCGTTGTCCAGATTACCCTGTTGCTGTTCCAGATGCGCCCATGCCTGCCAGATCGGTGCATAGCCAGGGTCAACCTGTGTGCCCTTTTCAAAGAGCGCATAGGCCTGCTTGGTATGCCCCAACTTTTGCTCAAGCTGCGCCCACGATTGGTAGGTCGGCGCATGAATGGGGTCCGCCTGGACCGCACGACGATAGAGCGCACGCGCCGAGTCGATATTATCCTGCCGCTGCTCTAGCCTTGCCCACGATTGATAGGTCGGGGCATAGGTTGGGTCGGCCTTGACCCCACGTTGATAGAGCGAGCGCGCCTGCTCGATGTTATCCAACTTCTGCTCAAGCCGCGCCCATGATTGGTAGGACGGGGCATGCGTGGGGTCAACTGATACCGCTCTCTCAAAGAGCTTGCGCGTTTCATCCAGATTGCCCTGTCGCTGCTCCAACCGCGCCCATGTCAACCATGTCTGTGCATCGGTCGTGTCCATCGCCAAGCCCTGCCGGAACAACTCACGCGCACGGTCGATGTTACCCTGTCGCTCCTCGGACAACGCCCATGTCTGCCAGATGGTGATGTCGGTCGGTGTGGCCTCGGAGCCTTGTTGAAAGAGTTTACGCGCCTCTTCAACATTGCCCTGATGCTGCTCCAGCCGCGCCCATGTCAACCAGATCGATGCATCCGAGGGGTCCATCTCGATGCCCTGCTGGAAGAGGCGTCGTGCTTGGTCGATATTGCCCTGCTGCTGCTCCAACCGTCCCCATGTCAGCCAGATGGGACCATGTGTCGGATCGGCCTTGCAACCCGTTGTCAACAGCTTTTTGGCACGGTCAATATTGCCCTGCTTTTGTTCCAACAACACCCACGATTGATAGGTCGGTGCATCGGTGGGGTCTGCCTTGATGCCACGATGAAAGAGCTTACGCGCCTGCTCGATGTTGCCCTGCTTTTGCTCCATCAAGCCCCATGCCTGCCAGATTGAGGCCGAGGTCGGGTCAGCTTTAACAGCTTGGCGGAAGAGCTGGCGCGCCTTCTCGCCATTGCCTCGCTTCTGTTCGAGCAAGGCCCATGTCTGCCAGATGTAGGTATCGGTGGGATCCGCCTGTGTACCGCGTTCAAAGAGTGTACGCGCTTGGTCAATATGCCCCTGCCGTTGTTCGAGTAAGGCCCACGCCTGCCATGTATAAATATGCCCAGCATCGGCTTCAATGCCCTTTTCAAAGAGTTCACGCGCCCGTTCAATATTGCCCTGGCGCTGTTCAAGCAAGGCCCATGTCTGCCATGTGGGTGCATGAGCGGGGTCCACTTCGATGGCTTTTTGATAAAGGTCACGCGCCTGTTCATGATTGCCCTGACGTGTCTCTAGCACCCCCCACATCTGCCAAATGGATGTGCGTGATGGGTCCAGTTCCGTCGCTCGCCCAAAGAAACGTCGTGCCTGTTCATAGACCCCGATGTTGCGCGCCAACCGTCCCCAATCACCCCAGAAGCCCGGCCCCCACAACGTGCCATTGGTCAACGCCTCGCTCATATCCAATTCTTGCAGCAGACGACGCAATACCTTGGGTTCCTGCGTTTTGAGTTTATTGCCTAGCTTGACGAGCAATTTGCGGTTATACTTGAGCCAGTTATCTGGATAGAGTGCGCCTGCATCAGCCTGATATGATTCTGTGTTATAACCCAAAATATGGTCAGCAATCGACTGATAGAGGTCAAACAGGTTGCACCATTGATGAGCCACGCCCACACGGATGATGGCATCAGCGATCAACGGATGACGGGTTGAGAGTAGCTGTGTCGGCCAAGATGATTTGGATGATGAGACAATCTCGACCAGTGTCCCTGTTAACGGCGCAAAGATCGTGTTTGTCAGTTCCTCTTGAGAGAGGCTGGTGGGTGGCCCCAATGGGTCCGTGCCAAAGAGATCAACCTCTGGTGCGTGTGCGCTCAGTGTGTGTGACAGGATGGAGGCAGGCAGGGTGTAGCCAAAGCGATGCACGGCACTGACCAACAGGCAGGCGCGCACCAAACGGTCACCATCGGGGTGGATGTACAGTTGGTTGAGGATGTCGGCCACAAGGTCATCAAAGTTCTCTGCCCCTGTCCGCGCCATCAGCAAGGTAGGCAGAAGCGATCCGGCGTGATCCAGATTATTTGCGCCAGCCTGATTGGGCAAGAAGTGATTCATGCGCTCATCAGGTGATTGTGTCTCTAGCTGACCCAAGCTCTGGCGTCGTTCGAGCGTCGCCATCAATTCGGTGATCTCGGTTTTGCGCAGCGGCGTCATCGCAAAGCGTTGTACAAAGAGATGACGACGGAGCGGCGACTCCAATCCCGAAGCGCGCCAATCATCAACGCGCGCGGTCCCCAAGATGATAAACGGGATGTTGTGATTGGTGAGTGCGGCAACCAATCCCGGCAATTCAGCGGCATCATCAACCTGATCAAAACAGAGGACCAACGGTTTGGTAGAGACAGGCTTGGTTGTGGTTGTTCCATCCTGTTGCGCCTGTGTCACCTTGAGATAGGGCATGGCAATCACATCTCGCGCATCTCGCCAAAGCACAGGCCATCCTTCTTCGGCCAATGTCCATGCCGTGCGCATCAGTAGCGTAGTCTTGCCTTCGCCCTCAACCCCCAACAACAATGCCATGCGCTGTTCGGGTAATGCCCCAGCGTCCTGCCGAGCCTGTTCCGACTCACCCTTATCGGATGATTCTGTGAGAACTTCATCCGACCCCGCGTCGTTTTCTACAAAAGCACGTAGTTGTTGTATAAATTCGCGTGGAGCATCTTGTCGGTGTGCAATATTGGACCAGTTTGGGGGCGCGCCCTCATAGAAAGGTGCAGACATACCTTCCAGTTGGCCCGTGCGGAAAGATTCATCCAAAAGATGATAGACGGTGTCTTGTGACCGTTCATCATCCAACTGTTGAAAACCAAGTTTTTTATGGTCTTGGTTTTCACCGTTTATACTATCTATCACTGAGTGTGTTTCCGGGTGTGCTTCAGAAAGCACAAACACACGTCCGTCATCTGTGGTGATAGCGACTATGTTACTTGTTATGCTGTTTATTACGCTAGTGGTATCTGTGCCACTAGGAGTGATCTCGTTTTCTTCAGCGTGATCAAATTCATTGTTTGTCATTCCTATATATTTAACACAAAATGGTGTAAAACGCCAGTGGGCGATAGGCAGAGAAACAAAATAGCGAGGAACAAAGTAACAATAAAACGATGTTATGCTATACTGAATACCATAAACAGTTCTCTTTTACAAGGCTTTTTTGGTTCATCTAAAATTGTAATTGATTATAAAACTACTTTCACGAATAGAGGTTTCATATGGGTCGAGCAAGAATTCTGATATTAATCCTATTTTTACTGGGCATCTTTGGTGTCACAGCGTGGATCGCCTTTACGTATGTCCCCGTGTTTGTCGGGCAGGCATTGGCTGTTTTTGAGCCTGGGCTGGGTCTGCAACAATCGGCCATCATCGGCTTTATTCTCACCGTCGCCGTCCTCACCCTCTTTGCCCTTGTCGCCGATGCGGGCATACTGGGCGAGTTGGAAGTGTTGTTGGGGAGCTTTTTCACCTTCTTCTTTATCTTTACGGGGTTGATTGCTTGGTTGTTCTAGCGTACCGCTGACGTGGTGTCGACCACCCGAACGTGAATAGGGGACCCAATAATGTGTGCCCCAGAAACCATACCGAGGTGTTGTCGTATGTGTTTTTATAACGATTATTTT
>JBCCFC010000642.1:0-7792 GCA_039029935.1 Chloroflexota bacterium | reverse complement strand
GCCTTGGGCAAGTTAGAGGCACGGATTGCATTGGAAGGATTGATTACCCGTTTTCCAAACCTGAGTCTTATTGAGGAGCAAACAGTGACATACCCAATGAACATAGCCTTTCGTGGGCCAAAGTCATTGTGGGTACGACGTTGATAGAAGGTGTCGGACGCGAACGAGCGTGGATAAACGCGGATACTTGTTATTTTTCCGTGTTTATCCACGCTTGTCCGCGTCCCCGAATGAACTTACTGGTTATCCATTGCACCTAGATGTGCCAGCACAGCGGCTCCAGTTTTGATCCCCTTGATAAAACGGTCCACTTCCATGTTCTCATTAGGAGCATGATTGGCTTCATCGTGGTTCGCATAGGGCGTCTGGAAGGAAGGCACACCGAGCTGCTTGGTCCAGACATAGTCGGGCAGACTACCACCCATTGCGGGAACCAACAGTGGCTCTTCGCCCTGTGCAGCAATAAATGCTTGGCGGATTGGCTCGGTGTAGACGGACTCCAAAGGTGTCTTCGAGGGTTCCATACCGCCTTGACGAACGACCTCAACTTCGGGTGCATGGTGTTTCACATGCGCTTCCACTTTGTCGAGAATATCATCGACACTCTGCGCTTCAATCAAGCGCATGTCACATTTGACAAAGGCTTCACAGGGCAGCACGGTCTTCGTACCCGGACCACCGTATCCGCTGTGAAAGCCGTTGATGGTAAAGGTCGGATAGGTCGATAAACGGTCAAAGAAAGGGCGGTCAAGCGGCACATCCAACCGTGTCATGCCTACCTTTTGCATCACTGCATCAACATTCACAGGCAATTTACCCAGTGCTTCCCGTTCCGCTGGTGTTGGCGGCAGGACATTATCATAAAAGCCGTCAATCGTCACTTCACCCTGGTCATTTTTCATCGTCGCCAGCAAATGCACCAGCGTCCAAATCGGATTCGGTGCAACGCCACCCCAATTGCCCGAATGAAAGTCGCGGTTGGCGTGACGCACCCGCAGTTCAAAGCTGGCGATGCCACGCGGTCCATATGACAGGCAGGGCCGCCCCCCTTCCAAGATGGGACCATCGGCGGTGATGACCAAATCGACATCCTCAAACAGCGGACGATACTTTTCAATACATTCGCTGATATGTGGGCTACCCACCTCTTCTTCACCTTCCAGCAGAACAATCACGTTGCACGGCAAGCTGCCAGCAGTTGCCAGCCATGATTCAATCGCCAGCAGTTGCGCAAAGTGTTGCCCCTTATTGTCACCAACGCCACGTCCCCAGATACGGCCATCACGGATTTCCGGTTCAAACGGCGGTGACACCCATTCCTCCAACGGGTCGGGTGGCTGCACATCATAGTGACCATAGAGCAGCACTGTCGGGCCACCATCGCAGTCGGTGCGTTTGCCATAGACAAAGGGCCAGCCGCTGCTTTCCAGCAATTGTGCTTCCATGCCCAGTTCATTCATGTAGCCATGTAGAAAGTCCGCTGTCTCAGCAATGCCCACGCCATGTGCGCTGATGCTTGGCTGCGAGACGTAGGTGATGAGCCGTTGGATGAAGGATTCCCGCTGGGTTTCGATGTGGTTGAGAACAGGATTGAGTGTTAATTTTTTCGCCATTAGGTTAACTATTTCCACTGGTAGTTACATTTTGATGTTCTGAACCAAAACGGTCAAAGTTGTCTAAACTATACAAAAATGACGCATTACCCAAGCCATCACCCGCGGTATCCTTTGCGGTTTCATCTACACCAAGGCTGCCAAGCAATAAACTCGCAAGAACAAAACGGTCATGTGCAGAAAAATTGCGCACAGTTCCGAGTATTTCTGTTACTTGAGGGGGCGTCGTTGTCTCATGAAGATTGATGGCAGCGCGTAACAAACCATTGAGCCATTGTTGATAATCAACACCACGTTGCTTGAACTCGTCATAAACATCATGGTCAACCAATATTGCCATCTCTAAATTTTCGCCCATCCCAAGTCCTTTTCGGACGACTCCGCGAGTCATCATCTCATCTGTAAGTGCTGGAATATCCGATAGGTCAATATCATCATCGGTCATTTGCTCAAGTAGCTCAAAATCAGTTTGTGATTTGTTCATAGTAGTACTTCTGCTCCTTTTTTATCGCTCTTCTTGCTGAAATCAAACGTATTCGATCTCCTCGGTCTGTATGAGCAATCATAACAACTTGCCCCTTCAATAAACCTAATGTGTTGTATCGAATTTCATCATAGTCAAAACGAGTGTCCTCCACAGTTACAGTTGTTCCTTTAAATACAGGGGGAATATCTTCAAAGTCAACGTTATGCTTTCTGATGTTTTCTTGTCGCTTTGCACTGTCCCACTCGCAAATAATCATTGAATGCTGCCTTTACATATGCCTATTTTATATCAATCGTGATGAAATAAGCTATCCCAACATCTTACCAAAGATTATAACAAACATCTCTAGAAATCATCAACTTCACCCAAATGCCACCCACCACGTTTGAACAGCCTGTTGCGCCAGCCATGTTTGATAGTGATTCACGCTTTGGGCACATGTTTCCAATCAGTCAATTTGCGCTTACTCGTGTCAAAATTGACCCCAACCAGTGTAATCGGTTTGCCATGCAACTGATATTTCTGCGCATATGCTTTGTCGATGCTCTGTTGCAGTGCCGTATCTGCGTCCTTATCCAGCTTGAATTCAAAGATGTAGATATGATCATCCAATTCTATCACGGCATCAATGCGTCCATCGTTGGTCTTGACCTCAGCATCGACACGCACACCGAGCAGGACAAAAATCATGTAGAAAATCGCCTGGTAAAATTTTTCATATTTGAGGTGTAGTTCATAGTGAATCTGTGCAAAAAAGACATTGAGCAGTTCAAAGAATTGGTCTACGTTTTGTGTTTCCAGTGCGCGGATGAGGCGATGTAGATGCCCAGCCGTGAGTTTGTTGACAGTTCCGCTGTAGGCATTGAGCAAGAAGGTGACAAAGGCGTTTTTGACTTCTAAATTGGGGTAGGCGAGATGAAAAATCTCAAAATCACCTTCATGGGTGTAGTCGCTGATGGTGAGATAGCCTGTCTGGAATAGGAGCGTTTCGATGCCAAGGTCGGTGATTTCATAGGTGCTGAAAGCGAGTTCATCCAAGGTGATTTCTTCAATGGCTTGGATGTTGTATTGATTTTCTTGTAGCAAGTTGATTAAAAATGTGGGTGTGCCTGTCGAAAACCAGAAATTGGCGAAACGTTGCTGTTTTAATGCTGTCATCGTTGAGAGCGGATTATAGACACGTTCGGATGATGAGGAGAAGCGAAATCCATCATACCAACGACGAATTTTGGCAAGCATCTCCTCGGATGACATGCCATCTTTAGCTGCAAAGGCGTCAATATGTGCTTGGAAATTTTGCTGCAATTCAGCATCAGTCAGACCAAGCATGCTTGCATATTTCGGGTCCATCGTGATATCTTCAAGATTGTTCATCATCGAGAAAATGCCGACCTTGCTAAATTTGCTGATGCCCGTAATCATAACAAAGTGCCAATAGGCATCCATCCCCTTGACCACGCCATAAAAGCCACGCAGCGCGTTACGAATTCGCCGCGCTTCGTCTATGTTGCTAAGGTTATCAGTGATGGGTTTATCATATTCGTCAATCAGCAAAACAACCTTTTTATTGTACTTCTCCGCTAACTGCTCAACTAAATGGCGAAACCGAGCTTTATAGTTTGCGCCATCTAGCTCTATTTCATTTGTTTCAGCAATTTTTCTCAAAAAAGTGTCAATAGCAAGTTCGGTTTCGGCAACAGTGTGGACAGAATCAAGACTAAAATCTATTCGGACGACAGGGTAAGACTGCCAATCGTAGTCGCTGTTACCAATCCATAAGTTCTGAAATAACGCACGGTTGCCCTTAAATAACTCTGCTAAGGTCGAAACCATCAGGCTTTTGCCAAAGCGACGTGGGCGCGAAATAAAATAATAGCCTTTAGGTAAACGAACAAGATCGTAAAGATAACGAGTTTTGTCTACATAGACAAAACTGCCTTTAATCAAATCACTGAAAGTATAGGTACTGACATTAATTGGCTTCGACATGGTGACTCTCCTAAATAACAAACACTCATATCCATCTGGGAATAGGATAGAATATCAAATAAAAACAAACGTAGTAGGATATGAGTTCTATTATATCCTACTACGTTTGCTTAGGGGAATCATACAGGTCCCCGATTATGATGCTTTTTTGTGTGGCGAATTTAGAAGTATACGCCATTGAAATGCAACGATGCGATTATGAATCAGTCAGTGGAAGTTCTTTTTGTCTGGAAGAGCCAACGCGCATCGCCGTCGTTACACCCAATCCTAAACTAAGCATGTTTAGTGGAATTGTGGCATATTGGGTAAATCCAAAGAATAAGGCACCCGCCAAAGCGACCCCACAAGGGGCCAGAATCATTTTGAACATGGTATCCATGTTACGCTCCATATCATGTGCAATGTCAAACATGGTATAAAGATTCGCTAAACTTTGGTCCATTAAGACTACTTGTGCCGTGTCTATGGCAATTGAGGATGCACCACTGAGCGAAACTGAGACTTTTGCTTTTTTCAGTGCAATCGAATCGTTGATACCATCCCCAACAAAGCAGACGGATTTACCCTGAGATTGTAAATGGTCAATCAAGTCGGCTTTATTCTCTGGCAGTGTTTCCGCAAAGTAGTGATCAATGCCGAGTTCTTCAGCCAGATGTTTGGTAGGCGCTTCTCGATCACCAGAAATGATATAGAACGACTTGATGTTCCGTTCTTTCAGCTTTTCAATCACCTCTTTTGCCTCTGGTCGTACAGTGGCGCGCAGTTCAATGGCCCCGATAACGGTGGTATCGTTGGCAACAAAGACAAGCGAATGACCTTTCTCATTACACGCGTCTTGCGCCTGCATCATTTCGTGAGGCACTTCAATCTGTTCCGCCAGCAGAAAACGCATACTGCCAACGCGGATGCGCTCGTCGTCAACCACTGCGCTTAGACCATATCCCACTTCGTATTTTGTATCTTGAATCTCCGCGAGTTGAAGCTGACGTGTATTGGCTTCTTGAATAATGGCCTTGGCAATCGGGTGTGATTGTTTGTACTCAACAGTCGCCGCGTATTGAAGGACAAGCTCTTCTGAAGCCCCATTACAGGCAAAAATTTGACCCACATGTGGCTGCTCCTCTGTGAGTGTGCCCGTTTTGTCAAACACAATGGTGTCAATTTCCGGCAGCAACTCAAATGTACGGCCATCTTTGATGAGAATGCCGCTTTTTGTTGCCTCTCCAAAAAAGTTGAGCATTCCGATAGGGCCTGCGATAGACATTTTGCGTTTAAAATGAGAATCAACAACCGCAATTGCGCTGGCAATCCCAATAAATGGGTAGGCAAGCGCGCCCAATAGGAACATCGGCCAGACAGTCTTGTCGGCGATTTCTTCTGAGTGTAGTAGTTGACCGGACTTGAAGTCAATCGTATTGTTCAGGATATGATTAATCTGTGCGGCAGCAGTCTCTTCGCCTGCTTTCTGGATTTCAATTTGAATTGTGCCTGAAAGCACAACCGTCATTGCAAAGACAGATTCGCCAACCCCTTTCTCCGCAGGCTGTGATTCTCCTGTGAGAATGCGTTGGTCAACGGACCCCACACCACTAACGATGATACCATCAATCGGAATCGCCTCTCCAGCATGAACCACAACAATATCGCCAACCTGAACATCTTCAATAGGCACTTCGGTTTCAGTGTCCCCAACACGTATCCACGCTGTTTTGGGTTGTTGACGGAAAACATCCAATGTATTTGACCGTGAGTTGTCCTTTACCTTTTCAATCATAAAATAGGCGATGCCAACGATAATACAGTCAAAACAAGTAAGCAGAATAAATCCTTGCATAAACATCGACGTGAGTGTGACAAAATCCACCAGCTCAACCGTAAAAATGCCTTGCCCATCACGCATCTTTCGATAGGCATCGCGCCCGACAATCACCTGTGTATAGACAATCGCCGCAACGCTGACCCAGATCAAGGGTGTAAACACAAGGCGAGCCACAACGGCAGCTCCCGTTGCGGCGACAGCAATGCCTAACAGAAAATTTGCTTCTTTTTCTTGTTCATTTCGCTCTTGCAAGCTAGCGTCCAGCCCTAGTTCTTGCAGTTGCTGTGCTCTATCGCTATCCATATACATAAACTGCATGAGTACTTGAGACCTGCTGATGGCCGCATCAACCCCTGTTTTAATGGTCTTTTGAATTGGCTCGGGGACAGTATTCATCAGTGAAGACGCAAACGTGCTATACATGTCCTGCTCTTTATGGTTTGAGGAAAGAGGTAGCAAAGTCGGGTCTGGTTTCTCACGTAATTTATCTATAAGAACCGCTTTGGTTTTCTTTTTTGTAGGAAAAACACGTTCAAAAAATTTTTTTCTAGCCATTATAGTGCTCCGTTAATAGGGCAAGTAAGTCACGTGGAGATGCTGGTTTGTCGATGACAAAAGGAGTGTGAGCGGGTTTCCGATTCTTTACGTCTAAATCCGGTCTAGCCATTTCGCACTGTTGGACCAGTGTCGGTCCAATATCAGGGACAAGCGCACAGATGCCATGTTTGTCTTTGATCCCACTCGCTGTAAAGGAAAATAGCAAAACATCGTCTGGGGTAAAGGATTCTCGATATTTCAGCCCCGCAGCCAGTCCAAGAATCCCCGTTGGTTCTGGAATGACACCTTGCTTAATTAAATTCTTGTCTTCATATAACAGGTGATACGCAGCAGCCAAATCCGCATTGACCAAATCGTTCAACGTAAATCCATTGCTGCGTTTCAAGATATGAATAAGCGCAGGCATTGAATAGCTTTCTAAAGGAATTGCGCTTTCGGCTCTGTCAATGATTGAGAGGTCTGTCAGAAAGGTTTCTTGCTCATAGATAAGCTGGTTCTTTGCCAGTGCTGTCTCCATCGGGAACGCCCCTCGCATACCAACACCGACAATCTTGCTGTTGATTTGATGTTGTTCCAATGCATATCCGATCCCCGCCAGATAGGTGCCATTGCCCACACCAACCACGACATGTGTCGGCTCGACGGCTAATTTTGAAACCGCACGGCCAATGGGATATAACCCCGTGATTAGCTCATCATTAGACGCATTGACGTTATAGAAGGAAGGAATCTCTAATGAGTAGGCGAAACGAAAGACATCATCAACAATGACATCACGAAAGGCGACCACAAACAGATTGGGGAAGGAACACAATAAATCAAGTTTGATACTTGATGCAGAGTCGGGGACAAAGACAATCCCTTTCAAATCGGCCTCTTGTCCAAAAATTGCAGCAGACAGACCATGATTCCCTGATGAGGAACAATGTACGCCTCTAGCCCCTTGCTCCTTTGCCAAGACGGTTCCTTGACGGACAAGATAATCCTTCATGCTCCCGGAGGGATTTGCCATACTGCCTTCATGACAGATATACACTTGTTTGACACCTAGCTTTTTTGCAAGCACAGCGGATTCGTGGATTTCGACCTCAACATCAATGTGATTTTGGGGCGGGAATAACGGCCACATCAATCCATAATGGCGTATGTCGTGGAATTTTGATTTTTTATATGAGTTTACCTGACTTTTATCAACGATTTCGCCAATGGAAGTTGATGGTCGCGTAGTCATGCCGTTGAAACTGCATGTTTTGACCGCTAGAAACCCCGGCTAAATATTGCATTCCGCCCCAACGGACGCCATATAACTGCGAACCAACCGGGGCG
>JBCCFC010000641.1:0-7796 GCA_039029935.1 Chloroflexota bacterium | reverse complement strand
TTTCTTACATTTCATGCATGATTTATATCAGGTTGGGGGTTCTCCGACAGACTGCTAGAAAGTCATGATTTACATACGTTTTTTGTCGAGTTACAAGCCCTCTTTGCCGACATTGACTACAATTTACATCTGAACTATGAAAAATATTATCAGACCATCTTCTATCTCATATTTAAGTTTATGAGATTACATATCAAAGCTGAAGCAACCACAAATAAGGGACGGATAGATGCGATCATCACCCTAGATGACCACATCTATCTCTTTGAATTCAAGTTCAACAAGACGGCACAGGAAGCACTCGACCAAATTCATGAACGACAATATTATGAAAAATATTTGTCTCAACCCAAGCCGATTACACTGGTCGGTGCCAACTTCAGCACGGCTGCCAAAGGATTGGATGAGTGGAAGAGCGAACACTTGACGATTGAGGCATGATTCCCTGTAATTCTGCAAACTTGCATATTTTCGCCACAAACAAAAGAGGGGCGATGCTAGATAAGTCTAGCATCGCCCCTCTTTCATACCACACAAGGAGAAAACCATTGAAAACCCATTACCCAATCCATCTACAGTGTATCACGGTGTAGGGCGAGAAACATCGGCATTCTGTTGCGTTGGCGTTTGTTGTTTGATGGATTCTGAAGAAAACGCGGGTAGGTCAAATGGTGGGCATTCATCAGGCAAATGACAGCCGATATTGTCTATAGGCGACAGAAATGGTATCCGACATGTTCATGGTGAGTTCGGGACGAGAAGTCACAGTCGCAAATTGATTTCAACAGACAATACCTACAAAGAATTATATCATCACACGTTCGCCAATCATTATCTTCTGCGCCTTTAGCAAACGCAAAATATCATGTAAGTCAGCCTCTTTTGTCGAAAGATAGGCATCGGTTATACAATATTGTCTTCCCTGCAAAACGGTAAAGAACCAATTGCGTCCCAAAACGTAAATGCCATAGATGGGTTGACAATCGTTATTCAGTTCTTGTGCAGCTAACATCGTTGCCAGGAGTTGTCCCCGATTACTTTTTGTTCCGCTCTCTTCTTGCTTATACTCATGGATAAAAAAGTACGGACTACTTGGGGTAGCCATCCCCTTTGCAACCATCCAATCAACTTTACCATATAACTCGATTTCTTCCTCGTCTCTGATTCCCTTGACGGTGGCCTTTAATTGACGTTCAGCAAACGTCGAAAAGAATTTATCAGCATCGTTTAAATCGGCTAGGCTGACAATAGACCCAATAAACTGCTCACGTAATTCCCATTCATTCCAGTCATCCAGATAAATACGCGCCCGTTGCCGTAACATCTCCAACACACCTAATTCCAATTCGCTGAGTGTAATTGGGGCGTCATCGAGTCGTGCCAACCATGCATCCCACCCATTACATTGCTCAACACGCCGCAAGTCAAACTCAATGCGCAAATCATCCTTGGTCCATTGATTAAACGTCTTTGTTTCTGCCATTTTTTCCCCACCTTTCTTCCCACCTTTCTTCCCTGGCCTTTCTTCCTGCGTACACCGACATAAGCCACTATACTTTTGGGCGGTGATAGCGGTGGCAATTGAATCAGGTGATTTCTCGAAATGACTATACCGACGGCTTGTAGGGGCTTGAACTATCAAGCCGCCTATGAATACGATACCCATCTGGGATATTCTTTTGCCGAAATCACCTCACTACATGTTGTTCGTCGCCGCCCAAAGGTCTTACCGCAGACGTTGGTTGCGAATCGTCTACATATGAATAGCGTGTCCCTCAGCCACATGCGCTGCTTCCATAATGATTTCCGAGTATGTAGGATGCGCATGGACGGTGCGCGCAATCTCGGCGGGCGTAATCTCCATAAACTGCGCAAGGCTGATTTCAGGTAGCAACTCGGTGGCATCTGGCCCCACAATGTGCGCCCCCAGAATTTCGCCGTACTTGGCATCGGTAATCAGCTTGACAAAACCACTCTTGACATTTGATGCCTGTGACTTGCCATTGGGCATAAAGGGGAACTTGCCGATTTTTATATCATAGCCTGCCTCTTTGGCCTGTGCCTCGGTCATGCCTGTGCTGGCAACTTCGGGCTTGCAGTAAGTACAGCGGGGCATAAATTGATATTTTTCATCAGGAATCGGCAGTGTCTCAGCCCCTGCAATCGTTTCGGCCGCGACAAGTGCCTGTGCGCTGGCGACGTGTGCCAACCCCAGTTTGCCTGTGCAGTCACCGATGGAGTAGATATGTGGGACATTGGTGCGCATGACGTCGTTGACTTGCACAAAGCCGTGTTGATTTATCTCAACACCCGCAGCCTCTAAGCCCAGCGTTTCTGTGTTGGGCTGGATACCAATCGAAATCAATACTTGTTCAACCTCAAGCGTAGTGACTGTATCGGTCTTCAAATTTTTGAGTGTTGCTGTCACACCGTTCTCGGTCACGTCCAGCTTTTCCGTGCGTGTACTGGTATGGACATCAATCTTCTTTTTCTTGAAATTCTTGGCAACTTCGCTGGCTGCCTCTGGCTCTTCGGCTGGCAACACCTGATCCAACATCTCAACAATGGTGACGTTTGTGCCATAGGTATTATAGAAATAGCCAAGCTCCATGCCAATCGCTCCCGCACCGATGACCAGCAGTGATTCTGGCTTTGTCTGTGGACGGATGGCATGGCGATATTGCAGGATGCGTTCCCCATCCACCTCAACACCGGGCAGTCCTCGTGCGCGTGCTCCCGTTGCGATGATGATGTTGGCAGCGGTAACAGTCTGCTCACTGGATTTGAGCATAAACTCAGTTGGCGTTACTTTGATGGTGTGCGCATCAACAAATGTGCCATGTCCTTCTAGTACGTCAATCTTGTTCTTCTTCATCAAAAAGCTGACGCCCCGTGTTTGCTTCTTGACGACATCCATGCTGCGTTTGACGGCACTGCTAAAGTCAACTTGCAGGTTATCAAAGGTGATGCCATAGCTGGCCGCATCCTGCACTGTCTCCAGCACCGACGCGTTGTGAAGCAGTGACTTCTTGGGGATACAGCCCCAGTTCAGACAGACACCACCCATATTCTCCCGCTCTACAATCGCCACCTTTTGTCCCAACTGTGCCGCACGAATCGCGGCCACATAGCCACCCGGCCCACTGCCAATCACAATTACATCGTAGTTATAGTTGCTCATTTATTTTGTCCATTGATATATATTTTTTATGACCAATTTTCTAGTTTTTCTTTGACGACCTTGACGAAGGCGTCAGCCCTTGCACCATCTAGTACACGGTGGTCAAAGCTAAAATTGAGATAGCACATGGGGCGGATGACAATGGCATCACCTGCATCGGGCAACAGCGAGTGATTGTCGTTTGTGTTGACCACCACTGGCCGCTTAACGATAGCGCCGATGCCTAAAATACCCGCCTGCGGTTGGTTGATAATCGGTGTGCCAATCAAACTGCCACTTGTGCCATGATTGGTTACGGTAAATGTGCCGCCAACAATCTCATCGGGGGTCAGTTGACCGCTACGAGCGCGGCTGGCAAGGTCATTCACCCCACGCGCCAAACCCAGCAGGTTACGTTCATCTGCATCACGCAGCACGGGCACAATCAAACCATCATCAAGGGCAACCGCAACCCCTAAATGAATTCGCTGTTTGAGCACCAGCCCATCATCTGTGTAATGGCTATTTGCATCTGGCACAGCGCGCAATCCATCAATCACTGCCGCCATAAAATAGGGTGTAAAGGTGAGGTTGATACCTTTCTGCACAAGTGCCTCTTTATTGGCATAGCGATGTTGCACCACACGTGTCATATCCGCTTCAAATATAGTCGTGACATGTGGGCTTGTCTGTTTGCTCTGTACCATATGGTTGGCGATGGCTCGACGCATGGCCGTGAGTGGTTGTAAGATTTCATCATCGGCAAGCACTGTGAGAGGTTTGGATGTTACAGGTTTGGGTGTCTCTGTAACAATTGCTTGAGCCTCATCCACTACTTGTCCTCGCTGCGCTACAAATGCAAGGATATCTTTCTTGGTGATGCGTCCATTCAACCCTGTACCCGCTACCTGTGCTAAGTTTACATTTTCTTCTGCGGCAATACGCGCGACCACAGGGCTGATAAATGACCGCCCGACAGGTTTCTCTTTAACAGGTCCAGTTGAATTCTCTTGTTGATGTGTCAGGCTGTTGGCAGTCTCAGAGACAACGGGCGCAGAACTCTCTGCCTCTTCAACCACTTCATCGGGCTGACCAATGTAGCCCAACACCGTTCCCGCAGCAACGGTTTCGCCTTCGGGAACAAGAATCGATAACAGTGTTCCAGTATCTGGTGCTGGGATTTCCGTATCAATTTTATCTGTGGTGATTTCAAGCAATGGCTCTAACTTTTGTACAGTCTCCCCCGGCTGCTTAAGCCATTGGGCAACTGTCCCTTCCACAACACTTTCACCAAGCTGTGGCATTTGAATTTTGGTTGGCATATAGTCTATTGTCCTAGCACTGTCCGTGCTGCTAACATCGGTTCATCCATCTCGCTGGTATAGTACAAATAGCCGGCGGCTTCTCGTGTTGTAAATCCAGCGTGTTGACCATCCGGCGTCAATGTAACAATATTCATATACCAGCGTTTCTCCCACAGCGGGTCGGCTAAAATTTGCAAGTCCTGCAACGCCTCCTGTCCCGCCTCGGCCAGCGACATGCCCATCTTGAGATAGAGGACCAAACTACGCGCAGTTGATACACGAATGGCTAATTCACCCGCCCCAGTACACGCCGCTGCACCATAGCGATTGTCACAATAGTTACCAGCCCCAATAATCGGGCTATCTCCTACACGCCCCGGGTATTTCCACCCGATGCCACTGGTACTCACACCGGAGGCCATGTTACCCTGTTGATCGATGGCAAGAAAGTTGACTGTGCCAAGCGTGTCATCTTTCTCGATAGTTTCAACGGGCTCAGATTCACTGGTTTTGCGATCAAATAACACCATCGGTCCTGTCAATTCCCATGCTATCTGACGCAGATTCTCAATGGCGTTTGGATTGATTCCTTGTATATCATAACGCTCGCGCCAACGGTCCAACGCCGTTGTTGTCAGTTGATTGGCACGAACTTGACCCATTTCTTGGGCAAATGCCTCTGCGCCACGCCCGACCAGCAGCACATGGGGCAATTCTTCCATGACCATGCGCGCCAGCGTAATTGGGTTGCCATAGCCGCGTACACCTGCAACGGCCCCTGAGTGTAACGTCTGACCATCCATAATGCTGGCATCCAGCTCAACCTCACCAATCAGATTGGGAAGGCCGCTATAGCCAACGCTATGTTCTTCAGGGTCATCTTCTGTGATTCGACAAGCGATTTCGACTGCCTCCAGCGCAGACCCACCATCACGCAGGCTAATCATCGCTGCTTCTGCGCCTTTGCGACCATTTTCACTGGAAACAATGGTTGGATTAGTCATTTCGATATAAAGCTCCTCATTTATAAACTAAAAATAGTTCTAAGTGCATCATCAATCTGATTCATCAGTGTCATTTCTAGCTGCCCACGTCTTTTGACGAGACGCAGTTTATAGTCAATTGGGCGAGTTTGTAAGCAATCAGCAATAGATTTCTTGTTAAGTCCATTGGTTGATGTTGGCAGGATGGTCACGTTGGTTAGAATACGGCTCTTCTTTTCACTCCAAGCAGTTATCGGAATCACTTGAATAATAGGAACACGAGCATTATAGACATTATTCGTTACAATGATACACGGACGTATCTTGCCTGTTTCAGAGCCTAGTGTCGGGTCCAAATTGACATCTATTATCATGCCTCTTTTTAGCTTGCTCATTCCGGCCATCCTTCTATGGCAGATTCAGTTAGTTCCCGAATATCCTTGTCTTCTTCATAAAGCTCTGCATACAAATCAGCACTTTCTTCTAAGCTTTTCTGATCCAATACATATTGAAAGTATTTCAAGGCTTCTAAGACAAGAGTATTCTTATCTTTAAATCCATAATGTTGATAGCTATTGACAAAGGTGAGTTGGCTCTCTGTGAGACTAAATTGTTCTAAAATCATCGCTTTAACCCTCATTCAATTTATTGACTATTTTCAGCCTAGTGCGATACTGGAATTCAAATAGCCTATAACGCTCAGTTTTCAAGTCTGATAAGTGTGCCTGAAAAAGGGTGATTTGTGCAAATTTATGATATACTGTTCCCCATGCGTATATATGTAGACCAAATTGGTTGCCGACTCAACTATAGTGAAATGGATACCCTGTCGGGGCGGTTACACGCTGCTGGTCATGTGACAGTGAGCGACCCAGAACAGGCGCAGGTGATTGTCTTTAACTCGTGTGCCGTAACAACACAGGCCGCGCGCAAAAGCCGCCAGCGGGTGCGTCATCTGCACAAGGCCAACAGTGCTGCGCGCATTGCCGTCACTGGTTGCTGGGCGACATTGCAGCCACAGGAAGCGGCAAGTTTGCCGGGCGTGTCGATGGTGACAAACAATCAGGACAAAGACCTGTTGCACACCTTGCTGGAGCCTTGGAGTGCAGATTTTGATGATCCAGCAGATTTAATGCGGATGCAACCGGATGGCACACCCTTTATCGAAAACGCTGCCCAGAGTTCCATGCAGACGAATTCCCGTCACGAACGAACCCGTGCCTTTATCAAAGTGCAGGACGGCTGCAATAACAAATGCACCTTTTGTATTGTCACGGTTGCACGTGGACAAAGCCGCAGTCGCGTGACTGCCGATATTGTCGCTGAAATTAACAGATTAGTCCAATCTGGTTATCAAGAAGCTGTGTTAACCGGAGTACATCTGGGGAGCTATGGACGTGACTTGGCCGATGATGAGCGCACTAATCTCAAACACCTGACAAACGCCATTTTGACTGACACCGACCTGCCGCGCCTACGTCTGAGTAGCCTCGAACCTTGGGAGTTGGCCGATGGCTTTTTCGACTTATGGCAGCAATGGCCGGAGCGATTGTGCCCGCATCTACATCTGCCATTGCAAGCGGGTACAGACAAACAGTTACGATTGATGGCGCGCCGTTGTACCGAAGCCAGCTTCCGCCAATTGGTCAACGACGCCCGTGCTACCATCCCTGACTTAATAATCACCAGCGATTTGATCACAGGCTTCCCTGGCGAAACTGATGATGACTTTGAAGCGGGTATGACCTTTGTCGAGGAGATGCGCTTTGCCCATGCCCACATCTTCCCTTTCAGCGCACGTGAAGGGACAGCCGCCGCCAAGTTTAGCGGGCAGTTGTCCAATACAATCAAAAAGGAACGCTCGCAACGGCTACATACACTGGTCGAACAGACGGGACGCGTTGAACGTGAAAAGTTTGTCGACACGGTGCGTCCTGTCCTCTGGGAGGGGCAGGGGCAACCGCTGACCGATGAACCGGGGTTGCTATGGTCTGGATTGACAGATAATTATCTGCGTGTGATGGCGGTGACGGGGGCTGATGTTGATTTGGATAATCAGATTTCGCCTGTGTTGTTGACGGAATTGCAGGGGGATACGCTGTTTGGGGAGGTGCGACATGAGTGAACAAAAACTGCATCTGGAGTCTCTCGAAATTAAAAATTTTCGCACGTTTGACCATTTAACGATTGAGCGGTTGGGCCTGGATCTGGCCAGATGTAGCTCCTAAACGGTGGGGATAGGTAGATCAGTAGATCAACCAAGTGACTGCAGGCTATAAGCCCAATTGCTACATCTATGTTATCCGTGTGCCTGGTCAGGAATACAGTTACTTTTTGAAAGGATTACAG
>JBCCFC010000640.1:0-7802 GCA_039029935.1 Chloroflexota bacterium | reverse complement strand
TTGATGTCCCACGTCATCATGCCTACGTACAAGCAAAAGCCAAATACACTTCGGAACCACTTTAACAGTGCGAACTCTAAATATGCATATCCAACCTGCCAGACCGTATGCCTTGGCCCGCTCCACTGCTTTGACAGTGTCATTCAGGCCAGTGTACTCGTTGGACGCGTCACTGTGGCCAGGCATCAGGCCCCAGACAATCTTGGCACGGATTTACCGAAGCCACAAAACCTTGAATATCATGGCGGATTCATGGCATGGATTCGCCAGATAGGAACGATATTAAATAGGCAAGGTCTGTTAATTATCGACGAATTTGATGCTGCAGGAGCGGCACTGGCGGAACCTATGCTAGGCGCATTCCGTGACATGTATCTAAATCGTTATAAGCCCACGCGTTATGCCTTACAAAGTATCGTGCTTGTGGGTGTGCGCAATATTCCGGCACTCTTAGGGGGCACACAGTCACCATTCAACATTGCTGATCAATATGAAGTCCCTTATTTTACCTATGAAGAGACAACCACGCTCTTGGACCAATACACAGCCGAAACAGGTCAGTCATTTACTCAAGATGCCATTGATGAAATTTACCGGGAGTCACAGGGACAACCCTTTTTGGTCAATCGCCTTGCACAGATATTGACAATCGACATTGTACCCGACCGCAGCCAGCCAATTCTGCCCAGTCACATGGAGCAGGCGATGGTTGATCTGTTGGCCGAGAATAACACACACTTTGCCTCGATCACCTCGAAAGCCGTCCCCCACCGCACAAGATTACTGCCAATTCTTTTCTATGATGAAAAACGCTCTAATTTCCGTGAACCCGTTACACAAGAACTGCTCATGTACGGCATTCTGCGCAAAATGCGCAAACATGGCGTCTTAACTGCTACGATTGCCAACCCCATCTATCGCAAGATGCTCATTCTGGCTTTCTCGCCGTCGAATGGGGATGTTCCTACTGATTCACCTGTGCATGGCAGTTTCCGTCACCGCTACATCATTGATGACATTCTTAATATGGATGGGTTAATGGATGGGTTTAAGCGGATGATGGAAGAACAGGGGGTACAACTTTTACGTAGAAAGCAAACCGACCGCCCGCTGGAAATTGGTGGGCAATATTTGCTGTTGAGTTATCTCACCGCAGCATTGGATAGCATTGGTGGTCATGTGGTCCTGGAGTCGATTAACACAGCGGGTGAAATGGATTTGGTCGTCATCTATCAGGCAGCGCGCTTTATCATCGAGACCAAGGTGTGGTATGGCAAGAAACGCTTTGAAGATGGACAGACGCAACTGATTGGCTATCTTAAAGCCGCCAGCCTCGACAAGGGCTACATTGTTCTTTTTAGCGAAAAAGATGTTTCCAGTGATTTGGACAGACCTGATAACCAGCCCTTTGAGGTTGACTTAATGGGGAAAACGTTGCGGCAATATCCGATTGTGATTAGCGCAAGCTAAGGAAAGACAACTTTTAAGGTACTGGTGCTGACGACACTAGATGACTTAACCGAACGCGAAGTGGACGTGCTTCGACTCATTGCACAAGGCTATCCCAATCAGGGGATTTGGCAATCTCGCGTCCTCCCCACCGGAACAGTTCGCAGTTATGTCAGCAACATTTTCGCCAAAATTGGTGTTTCGGACCGTACACAGGCGACACTCCTTGCGCGTACGCTAGTTGAATAGACATACCCACAGTAGGCTTTCACTCCATGCATTACGCGGATAATGGCTCTACGTTTGCACGCACCAGTCCATCACGAACCTGCATAATGGCAAAGTCCTCGCCTTGTTCAATGCAGGTTCCGATAGCCACACTGCTATCATGTACGGATTCCATCAACTCAATGTCATGAAGGACATAAGGCTCATAATCAATCATGGTCTTTGCATTTGCCGGATTCATCATGTTGAGTGCTGTCACTTTTCGCAAAATCACTAGCTGATCTTCATCCCAATCGACCCATCTTTCCTCTCTGCTGAAAGGTGCGGCATAGGTTGCTTGGCTATCGTCCTGCGGCGTACCAGGGTCGCCAGCCAATGCACGTTCAGCCCCTTCTGCCAATGCCTCTGACATCATTGCACCCCACGTTGGAAACACAGCATCGCTGGTGATGACCTCTGGCATGGGTGCGGCTTTACGACTAAGGATGTTACCCGTATCATAGTCCGGCGCAATCCAGTGGACGGTTGCGCCATATTCGTGCCAACCGTCATAAAAGGGTCGCATGACGTTGGGACCTCGATAGGCAGGCAATGGGGCGGGATGGAGGTTGATGGCTCCATAACGCGGGATAGCACAAATCTCCGGTGTGATGCGGTAGGGGAAGGAGAGACACATAATCAGGTCGGGTTCGAGTTCGCGTATCAGTGGTGTTGCGACTTTGCGCAGACGTGTCGTCACCAACACATCAACATCCCGCGGAGCCGATGTCACAACACCCGTGTAGGAGGGTGTCGGGCGCAGCTTTGGGCCGGGTGTGGTGACAGCAAGCACCAATTTGTGATTATGCGCCTCAATCCAGCGATGGACCAATTGAAAGGCAACTGGTAAAAAGTTGAATGTAACAATCCGTAGTGGTTTATTCTCCAAAATTGACTCCTATTGTTGTAAAATGGATAAGGAAAAATGCCTATAGTATCTACCAGTGTAATCCAATCTAAAAAATTCGGCGTGGTTCATATCGTATGAATCAAGGGTAACAATTGCAACCGTTCAGTTAGCACGAGGGCGTGCTAGCTGAACGGTGATTTGTTACCCTCAAATGAACCATGCCGGGCTTTCAATCGCAATGATTATCCCAACACCACAGGCATCGCCTTGTACAGATGCCAACCCGGTCGCGGGATGAACTGCAATTCACGGGGGTCAACGGCCAAGCGCAAGTTGGGGTTGCGTTCGAGCAGTCGAGTCAGGGCAATCTTGGTTTCCATGCGCGCCAACGGCGCACCGAGACAGTAGTGGATGCCTTGCCCAAAGCCAAGATGACGATTCTTCTCACGCGTAATATCAAAAATCTCTGGATTTTCAAAGACCGATGAATCACGATTGGCTGCACCCAGCAACGGCATCACGGTTGACCCTTTGGGAATCGTCACGCCATGGATGGTCACATCCTCGGTTGGATACTCTGGCTTGGTCCCATAGAGTGGGCCGTTAAAACGCAACACCTCCTCAATGGCCGAATCCATCAAGTCTGGATTCTCACGCAGCAATGCCAACTGGTCAGGATGCCTCAATAGCGTATAGACGGCATTCGTAATCAGACCATAGGTTGTTTCATGCCCTGCAACAATCAGCAAGAAAACCATTGCGACCAGTTCATCCTCCGACAGACGTGAGCCTTCGTCCTCGGCTTCAATGAGCGCGGTCAAAATATCATCACCAGGGTTCAGGCGTTTGTGCGCAACCAACTCACGCACAAACTTAGTTGCCCTGGGTAGATCCCAAAACAACGTCTTCGCTATCACAAAGCCCGACATGCCGTCTGTCATTGCATCAATGTATTGTGACAGTTCCGGAACCTCTTCAACCTTCACGCCAACCATCTCTGCAATCACCGTCACGGGAATCGGTCGTGCAAATTCTTCCATCACCTCCATGCGCCCATTGCGCTCTGCCTTATCAAGTAGTTCCTGCGTAATCTCCTCAATGCGCCCATCTAGCTTCCTCAGTTGACGCGGCGTAAAGCCCTTATGGACCAAATTGCGCAGACGGCGATGTTCTGGCTCATCTTCAGTGATCATGCTGTGAATCATCGCCTGAACCGATTTGGGGAGTGGGAACGGTAAACGTCCTCCCCCGCCAGTCGCGGTCGTACGGTTGCGCACAAAGCGCGGGTCTTTAAGCATCGCAACACAATCGTCATAGCGCGACAAAAAGTAGCCGCTCATCACGCTTATCATCTTTCCTTTGTGAACGGGGTCGTTTTCCCGCAGCCAATTGAAATAGGCAACCTTGTTATTGGTAAACTCCTTGCTACTGAGGTTGACTGGCTTTCTCACATCAACCGCCATGCTCTCTTTTGGTCCTATCGTTGCAACTGTCATGGTTCATTCTCCTGTTAAAATTTTCATAGATGTATTGGTCAACTTTTCCGATACAGTCCAAAGTCGCCGCGCGGTTTCTTCTTCAAAGTTGATTCTTTTTGTTGTGACTCTTATTCTGAGTCACAACAATCGAAGGTCGATAATTAGTGGGTCGGTAATCACTCCTGATTACCGACTCTTCTGTGCTTTCACCTTACGCGGATGTGGCTTATCGTTCTCAATATAATATTTGAGTTCTTCAAAGGTCCGGTCCCCCATACGCCCTATCTGCCATTTCATCAGTGGATAGAGAAAAATGCCCGGAAAAAAGGACAACTCAACGAATGAGTCTGATTTTATCACAGCTTGAGTAGAATTCGCATCTGTGTCAATTGAGCGGACAGACCAAGTATTCTCGGCCCGTTTCATAAAACTAGGCAACCCCTCAACGGCGTGATAGGTATAGGTCATGTTGGCCTCATCATAATGGACAAATTTTTCCTTGATTTGACCAAATCCCTGAGCAGTACAAACACGGCCACCAACTTGTGCCCCATCGGGTGTGGGTAAATCGTCGGCGACAGTTGATTGCTCAATCACGACCGCCCATCGACTAATTTCATCATACTCATGCGCTAAGATACGCCACACTTTCTCTGCGGATGCGTTGACTGTTAATTCTTTTACGCCACCAATTTTCATTTTCAAGTCCTTTCAAAATCGTTGTTAAAATAGATTCATCATCAGTTTTACGATAAGTTTAGAGTTGCAATGGAAAGTCTTCTACTCGTTTCTCCACAGGCAGTTGCACTTCCACAACCGTATCCTCAAAGCTGGGGGTTGTAGGGAAGGCCAAACTGACCTCACGATAGGGGCCAGCAATACGATAGCCATTGGCCTCGATCCAATTGCCTAATACGCCAAACGCAAGGAAAACCAACGTGGGATCACCAACTGCAACGGTGGTTGCCATCGTTTCAACGGCTGGTAGTTCGCGCACCTGTAGCGCATAGTCATGGTCAAGACCAGTGGATAGTACGATTGGGTTCTCGGTCTTTGCAAGCGACTTTTTGAGCAAGAACCCAATCTCGATATCGGTATTCTCCAGCCCAAATTCTTCTGAGTGCAGGACAGCAGCCATTGAGCCTAACGCACGTGTGCCAAGCCGCTTTGGTAACACTTGATGCATTTGGATGATCAACTGCTGTGCTTGAGTTGCGTCTGGAAAGATGGTGCGTGTTGACAGAAATTGTTGGGCAGGGACGGATTTCATCACCACTTCGGGCAAGTCTTCATTGCGTTCGCTGGCCTGATTTCGCTGAATGCGCGCTTCAATCCGCCGCAGTCGCTGCAAATCATCCATCAATGCCTGCTCGACCTCAGCCTTTTTCATCAACAACATGCCATGAATTTCAGCATCTGAAATATCATCGGCCATCATACGAGCGATTTGGTCCAGCGTCAGCCCCAACTCTTTTAATGCCAGAATGCGGTTCAAGTGTGGTAATTGCCGTGCGCTGTAGTAGCGATACCCTGTATTTGGATCGATTTGGGCTGGTTTTAGCAGACCGATTTCATCATAATAGTGCAACAGGCGTTTGGACACCTGTGAAATTTTTGAAAACTCACCTGCAAGAAACATAATAAACTCCTAAATTTTTATGAGAAAATAGGTAGAGAGGCAAGAAAGTTGACGGAATACGAAATGACGACACCCCAGACTGGTGCAAATATTGAGGTATGAATGGTCGCATTTCTGGATTTTCCACTATCTAAGACAATAAATGGGACGGTTAATATCACACCAACAATGATGCCTGTTAGCCCAATGGATATGCCCAAATCAATAAAGGGCATCAACATCCCCACACCCACCCAATGCAGTCCAATAGCGGTTAATATAATTTGATTTTTTTGGTATGTTCGGACCATAGAAATTTCAAGCACAGCTACAATCAACCCCACAACGAATCCTATAATAAGCACACTCATGATTAGCTCCTCACTTTTCGATGGTAATACAACCTCGTTAATTACTGATTGATTTCAAGGATAAGGGATCACGCAACGTAATAGTCAAGCCCTAAATTCACTTTCTCATCAAATTTTAATCTTTCACGATGAACAATGTTTTGTGTAATAGAGGAATTTTGCAAAAATGTTGTACAATAGAGTGTAGGTATAGCGTACCTAAAAACCAAAAATCAAACTGTTGTACAATGGGATGGCTGGCAACTGCCAATATTAACACACTTACACTTCACACATGCCAGCTATCTATGCGATGGAGCTATGGCAGCTCAACATCCGATGATAACAAAATGTACAATGACACCAATTCGCAGTATTTCACAGGATCATCCAATTATGACGATAGACTTAGATGCAACCATTCATGAAAATAGCCGTAGCCGCACATTTTTTGAGGAACCCCATGTATCAGGATTCACTCACCGTGCCTTCACCAAGGCAATGGGCTTTGATGACGAGGATATGCGCAAACCCGTCATTGGCATCTGCAACACCTATAGCGAAATCAATAATTGCCACAGCCATCTGCGCGAGGTCGCCGAGGCCGTGAAACGCGGTGTTTTGCAGGCAGGTGGCCTTCCGATGGAATTCCCGACAATCTCGCTGGGTGAAATTTTTCTCAGCCCTACCTCGATGCTCTATCGCAATCTCGCTGCGATGGATACCGAGGAAATGATTCGCGGCCAACCCATCGACGGTGTCATCCTACTCGTCAACTGTGACAAAACCATCCCTGCTGCGCTCATGGGCGCGTGTAGCGCAGACATCCCGACTATCATCCTCTCCGGTGGTCCAGCCCTCAATGGTCATTTTCAAAACCAAATTTTGGGCGCCTGTACAGATTGTCGTCGTATGACCGCAGAGTATCAGGCGGGCACAATTACACATGAAACCTATAAGGCCATTGAGGACAATGTATTTCGCAGTCACGGCCACTGTATGGTGATGGGAACGGCATCTACCATGAATTCGTTAATGGAAGCGTTGGGTATTGCGCTGCCGGGAAATGGCGCAACACCCGCTGTGGATGCCCATCGCTTACGACTCGCAGCACAGGCAGGAAGACGGATCGTTGATGTTGTTGCTGAAGATTTGCGTCCATCACAAATTATTACACGGGAAGCTATTGAAAATGCAATTACGTTGGTCTGTGCCGTCGGTGGCAGCACCAATGCCGTTGTCCATTTGCCCGCCATTGCGGGACGATTAGGGATCGATTTGCCATTGGATTTGTTTAACACCATCAGCCAGCGGACACCATTGATCGCCAATATGCGACCAAGTGGGCAATATCAGATGGAGGATTTGCACTATGCGGGTGGAATTCCTGCGGTGTTGCAACAATTGCTGCCTCTCTTACATGGGGACTGTCTTACTGTCACGGGTCGCACATTGGCCGAAAATGTTGCTAACGCTGAAATCCACAATCCAGATGTTATTCGCACACTAGATGAGCCGATTAAACCAGAGGGCGGATTGGCGATTTTGTATGGAAACCTAGCACCCGATGGGGCGGTGATCAAACATTCGGCGGCAACGTCAGAACTTTTACAACATCGCGGTCGGGCACGGGTCTTCAAGGATGTCGATGATGTGCGCGCACGGATCAACGATCCTGATTTAGATGTCACAGCGGATGATGTATTGGTCTTGCAGAATTCGGGTCCAGTTGGGGGGCCTGGGATGCCAGAGGTGGGGATCATGCCGATTCCTGAAAAATTGCTCAAAGC
>JBCCFC010000639.1:0-7803 GCA_039029935.1 Chloroflexota bacterium | reverse complement strand
ATACTATTCATAAAGCTGTTGCTTACTCTTATCATCGGTAAACCGCTCAATTTGGATTAATAGTGAAAACTTAATTGTTGTTCCATATCGGATTAAGTCACGCAGAAACCGAGTTTTTGGCAAAAACTCGGTTTATGCGTGAATTAATACGATAGGGAACAACAATGAAGTTTTAACTAATCATACACATGGAGCGGTTGAACGATGATCAGAGTCAGCAGCAGCTTTATGAAGAGTATATCGACCTATGCATCCTTGCAGACAAAAGTGGGTTTTCCAAAATCTGGACAGGTGAGCATCATGGCATGAACTTCACCATCGCCCCCAATCCTTTCATCAATCTTGTTGATCTTGCCCGTCGCACTGAGAACGTTCGTCTGGGCACAGCAACGATTGTCGCGCCCTTCTGGCATCCCATCAAACTGGCTGGAGAGGCGGCCATGACAGACATTATTACCGAGGGTCGCTTGGAAATCGGCTTGGCGCGTGGGGCCTATTCCTTTGAGTATGATCGGCTTGCAGATAGCATCAGTGCTTGGGATGCTGGGCAGAAGTTACGTGAAATCATCCCCGCGATCAAGGGACTTTGGGCAGGCGACTATGCACATGATGGAGCATTTTGGTCTTTCCCCAAGACAACCAGCAGCCCCAAGCCCTTCCAGCAGCCTCACCCGCTATTGTGGATTGCCGCTCGTGACCCGAATTCGCATGAGTTTGCGGTCGTCAATGGCTGTCATGTGCAGGTGACGCCGTTGTGGTTGGGGGATGAGGAGGTCGAGTCACTTATGCAACGTTTTAACGATGCCTGTGCTGCCCATCCAGAGGTCATGCGCCCTCAAATCATGGTGCTGCGTCATACCTTTGTTGCAGAGACAGAGGCGGAGCTTGAGCAAGGGGCCAAGGATTTAAGTCGCTTTTACTGTTATTTTGGTGCGTGGTTTAAAAATGAACGTCCCATATCGCAGGGGCTGATTCAACCGCTGACCGAGGATGAGATGACCGCAATTGACATGTATTCACCAGACAAAATGCGTCGCAATAACGTTGTTGGCACACCAGACGAGGTGATTGCACGGCTCAAAACTTATGAAGCACTGGGCTATGATGAATATAGCTTTTGGATTGACAGCAGCATGAGCTATGAAGACAAACGGCGGTCATTAGAATTGTTTATCGACAAAGTAATGCCTGCCTTTCAGTAAAAAAGCTTTCAGCTACTCAGCCGTCAGCTTTCAGCCAGAAGCGGACCACGCCCTTTGGCTGATTTTATATCCTATGCAAGAAAAAAGTATAGGACGCGGGCGAGAATGGACGAGAACGGATTAAGCCGCGTTCATCTGCTCTCGTCCGCGTCCTCTCTATCTTCCGCCAACACATACACAGAAACAAGGAATTTTATGCGACACTTTCAACACTATATCAATGGAAATTTTGAAACAGGCTCCAACCATTTTGAGAGCATCAACCCTGCGACCGAGCAACCTTGGGCGACCTTCCCAGCAGCAACCGAAGCGGAGGTCAACCATGTTGTTGATGCCGCTGAGGCAGCGTTGTTTGACAGCGAGTGGACCGATATGACAGCAACGCAGCGCGGAAAACTGCTGCGCAAACTGGGGGACTTGGTGGCTGAACATGCGGTGGATTTGGGCAACTTAGAAACGATTGATAGCGGCAAACTTGCCAAAGAGACACGCAGTCAGTCGGGGTATGTGGCCGATTACTATTACTACTATGCCGGGCTTGCAGACAAAATCCAAGGAACTGTGATTCCGATTGACAAGCCAGATATGCATGTTTTCACCACACGCGAGCCGATTGGTGTGGTGGCGGCGGTTGTGCCTTGGAATGCGCAGATGTTTCTTTCGGCCACCAAGATTGGACCAGCACTTGCGGCAGGCAATACCGTTGTCGTCAAGGCGTCGGAACATGCACCCGCAGCAATGTTTCGCTTTGCCGAGCTTGTCCATGAAGTTGGCTTTCCCGCAGGTGTGGTCAATGTCATCACGGGTTTTGGTGAACCCTGTGGCCGTGTGCTGACCTCACATCCCAAAGTGGCACGAGTGGCCTTTACGGGTGGATATGAGACGGCTCGGCATATTGTACGCAATACGGGTGAGAACTTTGCCCACGTGTCGTTAGAATTGGGCGGGAAATCACCGATAATCGTCTTTGAAGATGCGGACTTGGAAGGGGCCGTCAATGGGATCATTGCGGGGAACTATGGTGCATCTGGGCAAAGTTGTGTGGCCGGCTCGCGTGTTTTTGTGCAACGCTCTATCTATCATCAAGTGTTGGAAGCCATTCAGGGGCGGGCGGCGCAGATTGTGATTGGCGATCCGCTGGAGGATGCGACACAAGTCGGCCCATTGGCAACGATTGCCCAAGTTGACCGCTGTGAACGCGTGATCGCCCAGTCTACCGGGCAAGGTGCGCAGTTGGTCTGTGGTGGCAAACGACCCGACCATTTATCTGCTGGATGGTATTTTGAGCCGACACTCCTGGCCTGCCCAGACCAAGGGATTGCGTCGATGCAAACCGAGTTTTTTGCACCTGTGATTAGTGCAATGCCTTTTGACACGGAAGCAGAGGCGATTGCCCTCGCAAATGATACGCAGTTTGGGCTGGGCGCAGGGGTCTTTACGGAGAACCTAGCGAGAGCGCATCGAGTCAGTCAAAAGATTCGGTCAGGCATCATCTGGGTGAATACGTATCGCGCCGTTTCACCGTTGGCTCCTTTTGGTGGATTCAAGCAAAGTGGTAGCGGTCGTGAGGCTGGTTTGGATGTTATTTATGACTACACACGAACCAAGACGACGTGGATCAACACATCTGACAAACCGATGGCGAACCCGTTTGTTGTGCGATAAAAAGTAGTATCGCAGGTTGTCAACCTACGCAACAGATTGGCAATCTGTTTTACTGGTTGGTTACACCTATGTAATAAACTACACAAAGGAAACATCAAAGGAAACATCAATGACAACACAAAACATAACTCAATCTTTACTCAACACGATGCAATTCCGCTGCATTGGCCCACCTCGTGGCGGACGCGTTATCGCCGTTGCAGGCGACCCATCCGATGTGGCAACGTTCTACTTTGGTGCATGTGCAGGTGGCATCTGGAAGACCACCGATGCGGGCATCACGTGGAAGAATGTCTCGGATGGCTATGTGAAGACGGCAGCGGTGGGTGCATTGGCGGTGTCAGAGTCGGACCCCAATGTCATCTATGCGGGCATGGGGGAAGCGACGATTCGCGGCAATGTATCCTATGGCGATGGCGTGTACAAGTCAACGGACAGTGGCAACACATGGACGCATTTGGGGCTTGCCGACACGCGGCATATTGGCAAGGTGGTGATTCATCCACGCAATCCAGATATTGTCTATGTCGCGGCGTTGGGTCATGCGTTTGGTCCCAATGCCGAGCGTGGTGTGTACCGGACACGTGACGGCGGCAAGACGTGGGACCATGTGCTGTTCAAGAGCGAGACGGCCGGGGCAGTTGACATCACGCTGGATGCGCATAACCCTGATGTGTTGTACGCCAGCATCTGGCAGGCCATCCGCACACCTTGGAGCTTGAGCAGTGGTGGCCCGGAGAGTGGGTTGTGGAAGTCGATTGATGGAGGTGATACATGGACGGACATCAGTGACAAGTTGCATGAGAACACGGGCATTGCACAGGGCATCAAGGGCAAGATTGGTGTGGCGGCGTCGCCTGCGCAGGGTGGCCGTGTATGGGCCATTGTCGAGACCAAGGATGGGGCATTGTTGCGCTCGGATGACTTTGGTGAGACATGGTTGCGCATGAGCGAGGAGCAAAATCTTCGCTATCGGCCTTGGTACTATCACCACATTATTCCTGACCCACAGGAAGCGGACACGGTCTATGTGATGAACTTGGGCATGTGGAAATCACGCGATGGCGGGGCGACCTTTAGCGAGATTCCCACGCCACATGGCGACAATCATGGGTTGTGGATCGACCCCAACAACAATCGACGCATGATTCAGAGCAATGATGGTGGGGCCAATGTGTCGTTCAATGGTGGAGAGACTTTCTCGACCGTTTTCAATCAGTTGACCGCTCAATACTATCGCATGGCGGTGGATAACCAATACCCCTATCGCGTCTATGGCACACAACAGGACAACGCCAGCGTCAGCGTACCGAGCAACAGTCACGATGGCATTATCTCATGGGGCGATTGCTACAACGCGGGCACGGGTGAAAGCGGCTATATCGCCGTGCATCCAGAGGACCCCAATATTGTTTTTGTGGGTGCTGTGGGTAGCTCGCCGGGTGGTGGCGGGGCGTTGCAACGCTATGACCATCGCACCAAGCAGATTCAACTGGTCAACGTGTGGCCGCAGGATCATTCGGGGTATGGACCGGATACACTGAAATATCGTTTCCCTTGGACCTTCCCCATTGTCTTCTCACCACATGATGCCAACACACTGTACACGGCAGGGAATGTGGCCTTCCGCAGCACCAACGAGGGCATGAGTTGGGAGCCGATTAGCCCCGATTTGTCACGGGCTGCGCCAGAAACATTGGTGGCGTCGGGTGGTCCAATCACGCTGGATACCAGTGGGGCTGAACACTATGGCTCCGTTGCCTCGTTTATTGAATCACCCCATGAAGCAGGTGTGTTGTGGGCTGGCAGCGATGATGGCCTGTTGCATCTGTCCAGAGATAACGGTGAAAACTGGGCATTAGTGACACCGCCTGAACTGCCGGAGTGGACAACGATTTCGACGATAGAGCCATCACCGACAGACCCAGCCACTGTGTATTTGGCGGCGACACGCTATAAGCTGGATGATACGCGCCCTTATCTGTTCAAGACCAACGATTATGGACAGACATGGGCTGATATTACGGGTGAGGGTGACACAGGCATTCCAGCCGATGACTACACCCGTGTCATTCGTGCCGACCCTAACTGTGCGGGGTTGCTCTATGTCGGCACAGAGACGGGGCTGTATCTCTCCTTTGATGATGGGGTGACATGGCGACGATGGCAGTCCAATCTGCCCGTTGTGCCGATCTATGACATGGTGGTCAAGGACACGGATTTGGTGTTGGCGACACATGGGCGGTCATTCTGGATATTGGATGATTTAACACCGCTACATCAATTGGCTACACAAAGCGATGAGCCGATTGCGCTATTTGCCCCGCGCACCAGCATTCGTGGTATCCCTGACTTGATGTCGGCGTGGCTTGGTGACAATGGCAAGGTCTATTCCAGCGGCTACGGTCAGCCTGCAATTTCAGACAACAAACGCAATCAATTGGGTGAGTTGGAGAGTGATGTGTTGGATGCAGGCAAGGGGATGCGTCCCTGTGCAATGGTCTACTACTCGCTGGCTGAGGCTATCAGTAAGGAAAGTCCAGTGGGGTCGAGCATTTCGTTGAGCTTCTTGGATGCAGATGGGGCAGTTATCCGTACATTTACGACCAAGCCGGATGGCTATGACAAGCTGGATGACAAGGAGAAGTCGATGCAGCCGGGGCCTTGGCTTTCGGGTGATGCTGGTGTCCATCGCTTCCTGTGGGACATGCGGCACGAGGGAGCGCGGCGTGTGCCGGGGAATAAGCTGGCGGGTGAGGCCAATACGGGGCCATTGGTGTTGCCGGGGACGTATCAAGTACGGCTAACCGTTGGCGATACAACACAAGTTTCATCGTTTGAGATCATCAACGATCCACGTGTGACCACGCCTATCTCAGAACTAGAAGAGCAGTTGGCGATGTTGTTGCAGATTCGTGATAAAATTTCGAGTACGCATGATGGCATCAACAAACTGCGTGATGTGGTGACACAGGTGACAAGTTGGAAAACGCATCTGAGCAAGCATGAGCATGTCGTCAAAGCCTCAGATGAGGTATTGGATAAACTCAATACAATTGAGGACAAGTTGATTAAGCCTGGTGAGCACAATGACACCTTTGGCCTCAATGAGCCGTCCCGATTGACAACACAACTGGCGTCAGTGATGAGCGTGGTGGGGTTGGCGGATCGTGCGCCGACCCAGCAATCGCGCGAGGTTGCAGCCTATTACACGGAGTTGATTGATGAACAGTTGGCAAACTTGCAGGAGGTGTTGGATTCGGATTTGGAGTCATTTAATAGCTTGATCGAGGCGGTGAATGCGCCAGCGGTGGTAATTTAGGCATAATCGCGTCAGAAACCGAGTTTTTGGCAAAAACTCGGTTTCTGCTCTGTTACCTATCCAATCTGCGCTATCCATGCATCCATATCAGGGCTGGTTGCGATTGATGCTTGTAGTGTTTCTAATGTTGCCAAGTCCAGTGCTTGTAGACGTTGAAGTGCATGATCGGGTAATGCCTGCCCAAAACGAAATTGGAGTACCATCGGCAGCATATCTAGCAATATCGTACGCGCTCGTTCCTCACCGGTGGCGATGCCTTCCTCTTTGCCGATGGCGATGCCTTCCTCTTTGCCGATGGCGATGCCTTTTTCACAGGATTCTTCCATGATTTCACCAGCAACTGCATCGATGGAAATCTGTTTACTAAACAAATCGGTCAAATTTCTACGCCAACCGGGCAGAAATTCACAGGTTATTTCATCACCCATACGATACTCGGTCGGGCGGATTGGTGCATTGGCATGATAGACCCAAATCCGCTGCGTTTCTTCATCCACATCCCACACGACCTGTGTTCCATTGGCAAAATACTTCTCCCGTTTTTCGCGTTCCTCTTTGCGTGTATTGGAGGGTGAACGCGCTTCGATAACTAACTCTGGTCCTCCTTTGAAAAGCGGTCTGTCATTGGGTCCATGTGGCTGCAAGATTTCATCTCGTCGTTGCCAAGAAATCAGACAGGCATCGGGTATCAACACGTCTCCATTGCTCATCACACACTCTGTCTGGTCGGGATACATCGTCCCAAACCCAATGTGGATAGCAAATGGGCTAACGGTGTTGGTTATATTACCGACTATTCCTCGTTCGATTCCGTGTGTCATATGTTTCCATACTAACCATCCATGAAAGAGTTCCATGGATTCTTCGCTAAGAATGATATCAATGTTGTCTAATGTATAGGGTCCATATGGGCGGTCATAGGCTTCCAAGAGATTTTTCGGCCAAGGAAGATTGTCCACACGGCCATCCACTTTGTCGATTTGCCAGACCAGCCAGCCATGATGCAATTGGATTGGCTCATGTGCCAAAATCGTCGCCGCATTCTCTGACGTGTACGGGCCTTTCCAGCGACGCTCTGCCTCATCAACTGTACGAGGCCATTGCTTGGATGGACCATATAGATAGTCTATATCATAGTCATACGGATAAACCCCATTGGGTAATTTTGTCGCCTTCTTATACAAATTGAGATTGGTTTGACCAACCTCAATGTTTTTTTGTGGCATGTCTGTAGTGGGTGTCTTTCTAGGGTAGAGAATCGTTTTACTGGTTGTATCGACAGGAACCGCAACAGCAGATGCGCTTGCTGACATGAATATTTCTGTTGTCATATCAAATATCCTTCATCGGACTATACAAAAAATCATAAAGCGTATAATATTATATTTGCTTGGCTCTGTCAAATTCTGTCTGACATGGGTGATTCAACTGCAAAAAAGAGGCGTTGTCAGATAACAATGCCTCTTTTTACATTTTAGGCCATTCCACAAAATACAATACCCATTGAAAACGCGGAGTTAGCACTCTCTAGTGCGGGTTTTACACGGGTACTCCGGCAATAGAGATTGCCTAACTCCGCGATCCTGTGGGTAATTATTTTTGTGGAATGGCCTT
>JBCCFC010000638.1:0-7822 GCA_039029935.1 Chloroflexota bacterium | reverse complement strand
TCATAAGGCTATTTCACAAAATTGATTGCCCATAAAGCGTAGGGGTATGGGATGCGACGGATAAACCTACCAGAAGGAATCAGGCTACTTTCCGAGGATAACAGTTGCGGCGTCGCCGTCTATCCATAGACGAAACCAGGTGCGGGAGACCATTTCACGAAAGATGCTTGCACAACGAGCTACGTAAATCGAAATGCATAAATTACTCATCCCATCAGTATTTTAGCGGACGAGAGACTTATGTCAGGAAAAAGTCAGCAAGATAGAAGACATATGGCTCTCGTATATCAAGATAGCCATACGCTTTTTGCTAAAATGAATTCATCTTATCAATACATATCAACAACCATATGTTGATGACTTTACTAAACTTTTTCAATACAACTAGAGGCAACATTAATGAATCGGCGGGCATTTATCATCGGTGGAACAGCAGCATTACTCACATTCTCACAAACTGGGTACATTGTGTATGCAAAAAAAGGTGGAGGTGGTGGTAGCCGAGGTGGTGGTAGCCGAGGTGGTGGTAGCCGAGGCGGTAGCGTCCGAATCGGCAGTAGTTCCTTCCGTAGCTCATCCAGCAGAAATAACAGTAGCCCTTACATCGGTGCATGGAGCAGTCGGACCAGTCCATATGGATATACATCAACATTTGTACACAGCATCGCATCTCGTCGTACAATCGTCTCAGGCACGGACAATAGCCCAAACCGATCAGTCGCCTATCGGCCCCGTTTTTACAGTCCTTATGGCTATCACTATGGCTCATATATGAATGTCGGTCTCCCCTCGCAACCGCAAGGGTTGATAACACAGCAACTCTATCATGAAGATATTGAGGACGGGCGGTTGCGACGCTGGATTCTGAGGCTCACAACACGGTTTAGTCAACAGTTTCCCACCGCGAATTCTCAGAGGTTGCTGCGTCGGGAAATTCCAGAAGGTGTCCGGATCACAGCCCATACAATAAATGGCTATTGGACACGAACAAAAAACAAAATTTACTATACTGAAATTTCATATCAAGATGAATATGTGCTAGTTTTGCTGAATGGAACCGCAATTTTAGGGCTATCCGATAAATATCACAACGAAAACAATCCATTAGCGGTCGTCGGGACAGGGCCTTGGCCTCGCCGATAAAGTTACCAAGGTATTATTCAACAACTCTATTGAGGTAAGAGATCTTGCTCCCTAAATCTGCCCTGTGTTTGGATGCAAACGAGTCGATAAACGATCTCTTTCTGAGATTGTTTATCGACTCGTTTATGTTTCATACTAAAGCAACGACTACAGAAGTCCTTTTTTATACAGCAAATGAGGCATTCGTTGTTACAAACTTGTTGGGTAGACTGGCTGGAATTGAAGTCGTTAATTCTGGTGTATATGACACCGGTTCAGGTGTAAAGAATTCATGAGACACCTTTCCGTTCGGTGAACCATGAACTTCACGTGGTTGGACAACTGGTTCCACATCAATGATCTCTGGCAATTTTCCACGAAGGAAATAGGTCATCATCTCACCCTTGCCCTTAATGAAAATCATGCCGCGTTCTTCACATTCATAGTCATCTTTCAGCAGTCCATACGTTTCTTTGGTGATTTGTACCAAACCCGGCTGACCTGACGATTCCATGCGGCTGGCAACGTTCACGGTGTCACCCCAAAGGTCGTAGCTGAACTTCTTCTGCCCGATAATCCCCGCAACCACAGGCCCTGTGTTGATACCAATGCGTATCTTGAGTGTATTGCCATCCAAGCCAAGCGTATTGTTGGCAAATTCCTGCATATCTAGTGCCATATTAGCCACTGCCTGTACGTGGTTATCGCTACGAATAGGGATACCACCTACAGCCATATACGCGTCACCCATTGTCTTGATCTTCTCCAAGCCATGCTTTTCTGCAAGCTGATCAAAGGTGGAGAAAATATGATTGAGCGTATCAACCATGTCTACAGGTGGAATGACAGATGCATAGGGTGTAAAACCAACAATGTCGGCAAACAAAACAGTGGCACTCTCAAAATGATCAGCGATGATTCCTTCATGTTGCTTGAGACGTTCTGCGATGGAGTGTGGCAATACATTTAAGAGTAGCCGTTCTGATTTTTCCCGTTCTTTTTCGATCTGTTCCAGATATTCTTTTTCCTGGTCACGCCATTGTTTGCGCAATAAACACGAACTAATGCGCGCTTTGAGCAGCAGATTATCAATGGGTTTGGAGAGATAATCATCTGCCCCCATGCTGATGCCTTGGACAATGCTATCCCGATCATCCATTGCCGAAATGACAATCACCGGAATATCACGCAACTTGGCATCGGCCTTGAGTCGCTCCAATACTTGAAATCCATTCATGCCGGGCATCATAATATCAAGCAAGATAAGATCAAACGACTCTTCTTGCAGGCGATCCAACGCTGTGAACCCATCTTCAACCGAGTCTACGCCATATCCTTGATATTCAAGCCGGTCTGTCAACATCTCACGGACAAGTTCTGTATCATCAACAATGAGGATACGGCTCTGTGTCGGATTCATCTTGTCCCCCTCACATACTTCTATTCAATCTATCTACAAGCAACCTAACTACAAGCAATCTAACAACAGTTTCAATCATTGATAGAACGCTCAATCGAAACAATTAGATTCCTTCTTTTTGTAATGCAATCCATCTGGCAGTGTGGTATGCAAACGACAGAAAATATTATCCATCAATATTACACTAAGATGGCTATATATTTCATTATATATTCGACATTAAATTCCATATACAGTTGTTTTGCTGTATATAAGGTCGTTCATTTGTCACAGGAATAAGGACGAATTGTATAACTTTTGTTGTATTTTTTCTATTTTCAAGGAAGGCTATTTGAAGATAGAACGAAAAACTACATCCGTTATAGACAAAACAAAACAGTTCTGTTTTAGAACGAAATACAAATCATATGACAAACTACAATAAATCAGTTCTTATTGAACTAGCGCAATTAAGCAAATCATATCAAGAAGGTGGTCAAACACGAACGGTTCTCAACGAACTTAACTGCGAGTTTTATACAGGCGAATTTGTCTGTCTGTTGGGTCGTTCAGGCAGCGGGAAAAGCACCTTGATCAACCTGATTTCCGGCATTGATGCACCCAGTCATGGCAACGTGTTGATCCACGATCCTGATGGGACAAATGGGGCGTCAACAACATCCATTACCACGCTCAATGAACATCAACGTACCCTCTTTCGACGCCGGAACATCGGCATCGTTTTTCAATTCTTCAACCTAATTCCCACGCTCACGGTGCTGGAAAATGTTACATTACCCTTGGAATTAGCACAATCCGTTGCAACAGTTGGGGGAGCATCAAAAGGTATGTCGCAGAACACTATCCACGAGCAAGGTCAAAGTTTGCTGGAAAAAGTTGGTCTTGGGGACCGCTTAGATACCTACCCCGATAAGCTCAGTGGCGGTGAACAACAGCGTGTTGCCATTGCCCGTGCCTTGGTCCACGATCCTCTCTTAATCCTTGCAGACGAGCCTACTGGTAATCTTGACGAAAACACAGGCAAAAAGATATTGCGTCTTTTGCTTGATTTGACACGAGATAGCGGCAAAACGCTCTTTATGGCAACCCATGCGCCAGATATTGCCCGTCAAGCGAATCGGGTCATTTACTTGGAACACGGCAAGCTCATCAGTGATGAAACAGGCAAGCATGTAAAATAAAGTTAAACTTCTTCCAGGAAGAATGGAATCTGTATACTAAAATTCACAGATTCCATTCTTCCTGGAAGAGACCAACTAACCGAAAGGATCAACGATATGTTTTCACGACCTATTGTAAAGTTAGCGTGGCGTCATGCACGGAGACGCCCCCTACAAAGCCTGTTTTTTGTCATTGGTGTCGCCATTGGTGTTGCCATGATAGTCGCTATCGACCTTGCCAATGGCTCCGCCCAACGCGCCTTTGAGCTAGGAACGGAAACAGTCACAGGCAAAGCGACCCACCAAATTTTTGGCGGGCCTAGTGGCTTAGATCAGCAGGTATATACTGATCTACGAAGCAAAACAGGATATCGACTCAGCGCACCTGTGGTTGAAGACTATATTGTTGTGCCAGAGTTGGATGCACAGCCGATGCGTCTACTGGGCATTGATGTTTTTGCCGAGGCCCCCTTTCGCAGCTATCTTGGCAGTTCACTCAATAATCTCGGTCCAGCTACCTCCTATCTACCTGACCTCATGGCTCAACCCGACACGGTGTTGCTGAGTACATCTGTAGCAGAACGTTATGGCGTTACCGTCCAAGACACATTCAACATCAAAGTCGGGAGCAGCGAGAAGTCACTCACGGTCATTGGACTTTTACAACCATCTGATGACCTCAGCCGACGGTCGCTGGATGGGCTACTTATCACAGATATTGCCACGGCTCAGGAGGTTCTTGGCAAAGTGGGGCGGGTGGATCGCATCGATCTAATTTTGCCCGACAAAACAACGGAGCCTGCGCGATTTGAGTCAACCTTAGAGCGAGTTGCCGCCAACCTGCCACCATCTGCCCGAATCGAGACCAGTGCAGCACGGGCAGGGACAGTGAATGAGATGACAGCAGCCTTTCGCCTTAACCTCACTGCCTTGAGCCTGTTGGCCTTGGTTGTCGGTGTTTTTCTCATCTACAATACAGTGACATTTAGTGTCGTCCAGCGACGCCCCGTCTTAGGCAGCTTGCGCTCACTAGGCATGACACGCCATGAAATCTTCACGCTCATCCTGTTGGAGGCAGGCATTCTTGGCGCAATCGGCACACTCGTCGGACTTGCGTTGGGCATACTGCTTGGACGAGGGGCTGTGCAGCTAGTCACGCAAACAGTCAATGATCTCTTCTTTGTTGTCGCCGTTCGTGAAGTCGGGCTACCCATCTTAACACTACTCAAGGGCGCAGCCTGTGGTGTTGCGGCTGCCCTATTTGGTGCAGTCATCCCCGCTTATGAAGCGACCAGCGTTCCACCAGCCGGAGCCATGAAACGCAGCAATGTAGAAGAAAGAATGGAACGCCTTATGCCTTGGATCAGCACTATTGCTGTTGTTTTGCTTGCCATTGGTGTCGGGTTGCTCATCCCTGAATTCCATCTCATCATCGCCTTTATCGGGCTATTCGCCATCATCCTTGGTAGCGCACTGCTCACACCGCTGCTCACACTTGGCTTTATGCGGCTCGTGCGATTTTTTGCCGAACGCAATGGCGGTGTCATTGAGCGCATGGCCCCCCGCTACATCATGCGCGCCCTCAGTCGTACATCCGTTGCCGTCGCCGCGCTCATGGTCGCCGTCAGCGTCATCATCGGCGTTGGTGTCATGATCAGCAGCTTCCGCACAACGGTGGAGCTATGGCTGGGTGAAGTGTTGCAGGCAGACATTTACGTCTCCTCACCGTCGCGGAGCCAGCAGGGCAATACGCTCAACGATGAGATCATCCAACAGTTAGCAGATTTACCTGGAATTCGAGAGTATGGCACGATTCGTACCGTCGAAGTGGCTGCATATCTGCCCACAGAAACCAATACACAGAGTATCATTGCTGAAGATACAATACCTATTCAGTTGGCCGTCATTAAGAAGGATGTTATTGGTGAAAAACGTCGGTATAAAGAAGCCGTCGGTGACTGGCGAGAAACATGGCAATCCGTAGAAGCGGGCGGTATTATCATCAACGAGCCAATGGCCTATCGCTATGACTTAGGCGTCGGTGATACGCTCGACATCCAGACCGATCAGGGTATCCAGCCATTTTCGATTGTCGGTGTATCGGTCAGTTTTGATGTCAACCCCCAAGTTTTCATGAGTACGCAAAATTATCGTCAGGCATGGGAGGATCGAGAAACCTCAGCCATTGCCTTCTTTATTGAGGAAGGAGCCAATCTGGATGATGTGGCCGCATCCATACGTAGTGAACTGGCAGGAAAAGTCGAACTGTTGGTGGCATCAAACAGAGGTCTACGTCAGAATGCGCTGGATGTCTTTGACCGCACATTCTCAATCACGGTAGCACTCCAACTGCTGGCAACCATCGTCGCCTTCATCGGCATCCTCAGCACGCTGATGAGCCTACAGCTAGAGCGTCAACGCGAGATCGGCGTACTCCGCTCCGCAGGCATGACCCGCCGTCAACTATGGCGACTCTCGCTCTTTGAAACAGGACTCATCGGCACAAGCGCAGGATTGGTGGCTATCCCTGTTGGCTTTGTGTTGGCGTTGATCTTGATTTATATCATCAATCTACGGTCGTTTGGCTGGACGTTGGAGATGCAGCTCAGTACACAGGAGTTTGTGGAAGCATTTGGTGTGGCATTGGTGTCGGCGTTGTTGGCGGGCATTTATCCGGCATGGCGTATGGGATTGACTCAGCCAGCGGATGCGTTACGGGCAGAGTAAATTCTATCTAATTAAGCCCCATGCCGATTAGTATAATCGGCATGGGGCTTAATTGCTTAAACTCGCTCATTAATCATCAATTTCTGCGCTTTGAGTATTCGCAGAATTTCTTGTAGCTCATGTTCCTTTGTTGACACATACGCGTCAGTCATACAATAGGTTCTATCTTGTAAAACCACAAAGAACCAATTTCGTCCCACAATATAGGCTCCGTACATCGGCTTGCCATCATCATTCAATTCTTGCGCAGCCAACATAGTTGCCAAAAGCTGACCGCTATTGCTTCTTGTACCGCCACCCTCTTGTTTGTACTCGTGGATAAAAAAGAAAGGTTTTTTCGGTATGCCCATACCGCTGGCAACCATCCAATCTACCTTGCCAGAGAGTTCAATGTCATTATTACTTCTAACGCCTTGGACATTCGCCCCGATGGTTCGTTCAGAAAATGCGGATACCAATCGCTTGGCGTCGTTGAACTTCGCTAACTTGACAATAATTCCAATGAACTGGTCTCGCAGATCCCACTCATTCCACTCTTCAATATAAATTCTTGCTTCACTCCGAGCCAATTCAAGCACGTCTTGCTCAAGCTCATTGAGTGCAATCGGGATTTCATCAGGCATCGCTAGCCATGCATTGAGGTATTCGCAATTCTCTAGGAGTTGCAGATTAAATTCCTGTTGCAACTCACCCTTATTCCATTGGTTGAATGTCTTTTTCATAGCCTACCTCCGGTCATACACCTCATTACGTGAAAGCCTTATACTTTGCTCATTCTAGCACAAATGAACCGTAATAGGCAGGAATCCCACCAACAATGGAATAGGCAGCGACACGTTCTTCTGCGGACCAATTTGGAAAGAACGCTTGTAGATGAGTAAAAACAAGCGGCTCCAAATGCCATTGTCCAGTCATACGGCCAAACAGGGGAGACTGGCGAGTCATCAATGTTTCCATCACACGCACATGCGATCCACAAAGCACAAAAATAACCTGTGATTCTTGAAAGTGCTTATCCCAAGCGTGTTGTAGCGCGGACAACATGGCTGGGTCGGATTCAGCAGCATAAGGCAGTTCAGCTAGCACAATAATATGTTTTTTGTCACGCAGCACATCGGCGGTTGAATCCCATAGCTCACCCCATGACGCAAAAACAGGGGCGCGGTCACTGGCAATACCCAAAAGCTCTGCATAAAACTTGCGTCGTTGAAGTGCTCCTGTTTCGCGCTGTGCCGACCAGTACGTATAGGTTACGTTTGACTCTCTGACCCAATGGCGCAATAGTACCGTTTTGCCAACACGCCGACGCCCGTACATGAGAAATAGTTGTGATGGTCTCCGTGCTTGAGAGGTCAACAGTTTATTGAGCGACGCTAGCTCAGAATGTCGATTG
>JBCCFC010000637.1:0-7846 GCA_039029935.1 Chloroflexota bacterium | reverse complement strand
TTTCGCTCGACATCATCTACTCCTTTTGAAAATATTGATTGACTGTGCACCGATTGCACCCTTCACTCAATAAAACGAACGAAAACGCAAAGTGTGGGGAAATTTTTTTTATTTATTGATAGGATAGAATAAACCAGTATCACAGATTGATTATCTGTGACGCAGGTAGCCAACCTGCGATACGGTCCTTGTCCCAATATCTAAGTAAGACCTTCCGGAGGTGACGGCAATGTATTCTGGAATCGCTCAGTATCTTTCGTCACCTCCCGAAGGTCTGGGTTATGATATCGGGTATGTACAAATATTTAGGAATAGCGATTATTTAAATTACACATGTTCAGTGAGCACGCCCCGTGCGGATCTGATTCAAATGGTTACGTTATTTAATTGCCATTCCTTAACGACTAGATTCCAAGACAGCCATTAGTGTTTCCAACTCAACACCCAACGTCGCAGCAGCCGCTTCATAATCAAGTGAGTCTCCGCTCAAGGCATCTCGCAACGCCTCTTCAGTCACATCCAGCTGCTCTGCGGCAACCGCATAATCGGGGCGTAACTGACGTTCGACACCAGTACCCTCAACACCCATTGCATTCAAGATGGCAGGTCCCCAGAAGTAGGATGTAAAGAAATATGTGCCGATGAGTAGAAAGCCTGTGGCAAGCAGCAGGACAAGTGATGCGCCGACCTGTGCAATAGCAGAGCGGGCCATCTGTCGTCCACGCAACATAATCTCAACGACAATCAGGTTGGGGATGTAGAAGAAAAAGGCCATGATTTGGTCAAACCAACCTGTAAAATCGTCGGTATGCCCCGCACCGCCAGCCAGCAGTTCCCAGAAGCCATAATCCATGCGATAGAGCCATGAGCCAATTGCTAAGGCATAGAGCCGCAACGCCCATGCATTATGAACATCAATACGCCCTGCTCTTGCATGACGCATGGTTTCGACTGCGGCCACCAGCATGAGGATGCCATAGAGACCAAAGCCAATATCCATGACTGTGCCACCTATCGTGCCGCTGATTGCAATAAAGATCAGTCCGCCGATGGCCGTGAGCAGCGATGCCACTACATAAACACGCCCAATCCACCGATGAATACGTGGGTAGCGGTTCCGAATGCTGCCGATGAGCTGGATGCTGCCCAAGATGAGAATGATGCCACCACCCGCAAAGTGCAGACCAATACTCGCCGTTGCTGCCGCCCGTTCTTCATCATAAAGCCCCGGCAACACATTGTTCCACCGTGTCATCTCACCTTCGGGCAGAGCTGCCACATAAAATGCAAGAATATATAGACCGAACAGGACGGCACTGGTCCAAACGGTTGCCACCAGTGCAATGCCTGACCAACGTAGCAATCGTGCGCTCATTGGTTGCTCATTTGTGTAAGATATTGCTGTCATATGCGCTCCTTTTAGGCTAAACCCACAGCGTAAGATACCCATCTAAACGCGGAGCTAGCACTCTCTAGTGCGAGTTATACACGAGAACACTGGCAATAGAGATTGCCTATCTCCGCTCGTATTTACTTTTATGGATTAGCCATATTTAAATTTGATTACTCGCAATTTCCATAGACTCATTTTGACTGTGTGGCTCTTGCCCACCCACAGAAAACACCATAGGCAACCATGCCCGCTATCGTGACCAAGATACCACTGATCAGAAAGACGTTGCGGACCCCAACGAGGGCGGTCAAGGTTCTGGCAAAAAACATAGAGATGAGGCTGGATGTCTGGACCACTGTTACGACTCTCTCGTTTTTTGTGCAACCATTGGAAACATAGAAGGGCAGTATAAACCAGTTTAACAGATTGGCAATCTGCGCTACAAATGTCAAAGACAGCGTACCTTCATCCGATTGACAGTGGCACTAATTCGACGTATACTTCGTTTAAGAGTGTAAATCGGCACATGCTCATTGAACAGTGCCCTTGAACATCATCAAAACAACGTCAAAAAAGCACTCACATCATAAGGGGCAATCATGGTGGAAAACCGTCATCTTCTACGAACGTACTACTTGTTTTCAGCAATCACACTGGCAATCACACTAGCAATCACGCTCTTGATGCTGCTACTCATAGCACAGCCTGTGACTGCAACATCAACCCAGCGCGTCACATTTCAACAGAACACCGAATCAACCACAATCAATTCATCTGACTCGATTACGGACACACGCCTTCCCCTCAATACAGTTTCTGCCATTGAGCAAATCCGCGCACGGGGCAATGTGCTTGTAGCGGGGGTCAAATTTGACTTTGCACCCTTTGGCTTTCCCAACGAGGAGGGCGAGATTGTGGGCTTTGATGTGGACTTAATCAGCGAGATGGTGGCCATTTGGGGTGTCGAGGTCGCCTTTGAGCAGGTGACATCGGCCAACCGCATTCCCAAACTGGCTGGTGGCGAAGTGGATTTAGTGGCCGCGTCCATGACCCATACCCGTGCGCGTGATGAAGTGATTGACTTTAGCCAGACCTATTTTGCCGATGGGCAAAGCCTGTTGGTACGTCGAAACAGTGGCATCGAACGTGTTGAGGATTTGGATGATCGATTGGCAGGGGCCGTCTCTGGTTCAACGTCCTTGGGTCGCATTGTGGCCTATGCCGATGAGTTGGGGATTGATGTTGATGTGTTGCCGTTTCAGGAGTACACGTCAGCGGTCGAAGGGCTGAAGGCGGGGGCGATTGATGCGTTGACGACTGATCGCAGCGCGCTGGTGCAGTTTGCGCAAGATAACCCATCGCTGGAAGTTGTTGGTGAAACCTTCAGCTATGAGCCGTATGGCATTGGCGTTCGCGCAGGGGATTCAAACTTCCGAAAGTTGATTGATGCCACGCTCGATTTATTGAAAGAGAATGGGCGTTATGACGAGCTCTATCTCAAATGGTTTGGTGAGGATAGCACACCCTACAATATCCAGACGCTGCCCGGTGACGCTCCCTATACTTTTGAGAATGCACCGTCCGATTATCGATCCCTTGAATTCTCGTCAATTGACAACATTTTGGAGCGAGGAATCCTGCGTGTTGGTGTCAATTTAGACTTTCTACCCTTTAGCTATGTGGATACGCAAAATCAGATGCGCGGCTTTGATGTGGATTTAGCCACAGAGATTGCGCGCCGTTGGCTGGATGATGCTACGGCCATTGAGTTTGTGGCTGTGACCGATGACAACCGCCATGAAAAGTTGGCAGCGGGTCAGGTTGACTTGCTGGTGTCGGGTATGGTGCATACGCATGATCGGGATCGGCTCAACGATTTTAGCCAGACCTATTTTGTGGATGGACAACAGCTATTGGTGCAGTCTGCTGCCGACATTGCCTCTGTCGATGACTTGGACGGCAAAATTGTCACCGCCGTCAAGGGGTCAACGGCCATCGCCCGCATTCAAGCGGAAGCGGATGCACGGGGGATAGACATCGAGATTCTGCCATTTCGTGAATCAGCCCCCGCATTGGCCTCTGTGCAGACGGGTGAGATTGATGCGCTGACCACCAACGGCAGTCTACTGACCTATATCGCCGAACAAAATCCCGAACTACAGGTTGTCGGAGAGCCGTTGACCTATGTACCCTATGCTGTCGGTGTCCCCAATTATGACCATCGTCTACGTGATCTCGTCAATTTAACCTTGCAGGAAATGGTACAGGATGGCTCCTATCGAGCAATCTACTGCACATGGTTTAACCGTGAGCCAACGCTGGAGATTGATATTTGGCCCGGCGAAGTGGAAGATGCGCTCATTGCCAACATGAGCAAGGCCGATGAACCGCTGTTTGTTGAGTGTCCCAAGCCAAAACCTATCCCCACCGCTACATCTGCACCAACCTTCACACCAACATCAACGCCTTCGCCTATGCCATCACCCACTGCTACACCATCACCCACTGCTACACCAGTACTCACCGCTACACCATCACCCACTGCCATGCCGACCGCAACACAGACTGTAACACCAGCTACATCACCAACTGCATTACCAACAATGACGCCCACGAATGAGCCAACTGCATCACCAACAATGACGCCCACGAATGAGCCAACCACGACGATGACACCGACTAGTATCCCTCCTACAAATACTACTACAGCGACCGTTGTGGATACATCGACTGCTTTGCCAACAGGCACACCCACTTCAACGCTTAGTCCGACAGCGACTTCAACATCCACACCTACACCTTCCCCAACGGCGACCTCCACAGTCTTGCCCACCTCAACACCTACATCAACCACAATCCCCACTGCCAGCCCAACTATGACACCAACTGTGACACCAACTATGACACCAACGGCTATCGCAACTGCGACAGCAACCAGTGTACCAACAGCTATCGCAACTGCGACAGCAACCAGCGTACCAACAGCTATCGCAACAGCGACACCATCTACGCCGCTTGCATTCCCCTTCACACACACGGTGGTCGCGGGGGATAGTTTGACGAACATTGCCTATCGCTATTACCGTGACGCTCGCCTTTGGGAAGAACTCTATCGTGAAAATAGAGCCGTTGTAGGTGCGAACCCAGATTTGTTGTCGATTGGTATGGCACTGCAGATTCCTGCACTGGCAGACATTGTGGATGGTGGCAATGAAGAATAGTCATATGCTTTACTCCTCCACAAAATTTGTCACATTCTCATAGCTGTATTATGCTTACATTATGATTATCTTTAAATGGCATTTTGCTATGTTGTAAGGCATTCGACGGGCAGGCAAAGCGGAGCATGAATTTTCATACCCGCATTGTCTGCCCGTTTTGCTATGTAACATTTATGGAAGTGATTTTTATTCAATGAACTGGTTATATCTTGCCCTTGGTGTCCTATTGGGGACTGCGGGGGCGGTTTCCATGAAAGTCTCCGACGGATTGTCAAAACTTCGCCCAACCATCCTACTCTTTGCCTTTTATGCTGCGGCATTCTATTTTATTGCGCTTGCCCTTCAGAAACTGGATTTGAGCATTATCTATGCTATTTGGGCTGGCTCAAGCACTGTTCTGCTATCCGTGATTGGGATACTCTATTTTTCAGAAAAATTTACGTGGTTCAAAGCAATTGCGATTGTGATGATTGTGGCAGGTGTCACAGGATTGCGATTGAGCGGTGCAGGTCATTAGACTAAATGAGAGAATAAGACGTGCCTGCCCTGAAAGTAACATGTTATAGGCAAGATGCCTGTGTTACTTTCAGGGCATTGTTTTTGAGGAATTACCATATGCGACTGAGTTGGTTCTATTTAAGTATTGCTATCCTGCTTGAAACGGCAGGCACAATTTCCATGAAGTACTCCGAAGGCTTCACCCGGATTGTCCCCACAGCCCTGATCTTCATCTTTTACGGAATTTCCTTCTATATGATGACCTTGGCCTTGCGAGAATTGCCCCTAAGCGTCGTCTACGCCATCTGGTCCGGTGCTGGCACAGCCCTACTGGTTGTTTTCAGCGTGATCTATTTTGGTGAGAGCTTATCACCATTAAAGGTGTTATCTCTCGCCCTTATTGTTTTTGGCGTGGTCGGCCTACGTCTGGGCGAGATTGAACAGTGAATAGTAACCCCACCGCCGAAGGCGGTGGGGTTACTATTCACTATTCAATCATCACTTCTTACTTTTCTTCGCTCGGCTGATGGCTCGTTGGCGAATTTCGTGATTTAACTCTTTTTTGCGGATGCGCAGCGAGTCCGGCGTCACTTCCAACAGTTCATCTTTGCCTAGATACTCAATACAGTCATCCAATGACATCACACGTGGTGTAGAGAGTGCCTCGATAATGGCCTTGGGCGTGGCGCGATGCCCGGTGAGGTTTTTGGTCTTGCAGGCGTTGAGCACAAGGTCTTCGTTACGGATGTGTTGTCCCACAACCTGTCCACTATAGATTTCGTCGCCAGGCTTGACAAAGAAGTCACCGCGTTGCTGCAAATGTTGTAAGGCATAGGCGCGAACGGGACCCGTTTCGAGCGCAATCAGCGAACCATGCTCCTGTACATCAATCTCACCCATCATCGGCACAAAATCATGGAACAGCGTATTGAAGACACCTGTTCCCCGTGTTAGTGTCAAGAACGGTTGACGGAAGCCAAGCATGCCACGTGTGGGAATCAAATATTCTGCATAGACCAACCCATCATCGCCATAGCGAATATCCTGCATCTGCGCACGACGTTTGCCCAGCATCTCACTGACAGGACCAAAATATTCTTCGACCACTTCAACAAAGACCTGCTCAACTGGCTCCAATGTCCCTTGCTCGCCCTTTTTGAAGATTACCTCTGGCTTGCTCACGGCAAATTCATAGCCCTCACGCCGCATGGTCTCAATCAGAATCGCCAGATGCAACTCGCCACGTCCAGACACAATAAAGACATTTGCCAAATCGGTCTCATCCACACGCATAGACACATTGCTCTCCAACTCAGCAAACAGACGCGCCCGCACCTGACGACTGGTGACATATTTGCCTTCTCGCCCAGCAAAGGGACTGTCATTGATCGTAAAGGTCATACGCACGGTCGGTTCTTCCACCTTAATTGGTGGTAATTGCTCTGGATGGTTGGGGTCTGCCAGGGTATCACCAATCCCAACATCAGGGATACCGGACACCGCAATAATGTTGCCTGCATGAACTTCGTCACGCTCTTCACGCTGCAAATTACGATAAACATACACCTGCCCCACACTGCCTGTGACCTGTGTTCCGTCCGCACGAATATGAGTAATGGCTTGGTTTTTGCGGATTGTGCCTCGTCGCAGCCGCCCCAATGCGATTTTACCGACATAGTTGCTGTATTCTAGCGTGGTGACCAATAATTGTGTTGGCCCCTCCAGATCAACGTTGGGTGGTGGGAGGTGGTTAATGATCGCCTCAAATAGAGGACTCAAATTATCCTCTAGTTCAGTTGGGTCTAACCCCGCTTTGCCATGTAGGGCGATTGTATAGATAACCGGGAAATCAGCTTGCTCCTCCTCTGCACCCAGGTCAATAAAGAGATCAAAGGTTTCATCTACGACCTCTTCGACGCGCGAAGCGGGTCGATCTACCTTGTTCACAACGACAACGGCCTTGTGACCCAACTCTAATGCTTTGCGCAGGACAAAGCGGGTCTGTGGCATTGGGCCTTCGACGGCATCGACCAACAACACGACGCCATCGACCATGTTCATGATGCGCTCGACCTCACCGCCAAAATCGGCATGCCCCGGTGTATCGACAATATTGATAGTCGTATCGCCATAGACAACGCCTGTATTTTTGGCAAGAATGGTGATACCGCGCTCGCGTTCCAGATCGTTCGAGTCGAGCACCCGATCCATCATCTCTTGGTTGGCGCGAAACACGTTGGTCTGTTTCAACATGCCATCGACAAGCGTGGTCTTGCCATGATCAACGTGGGCAATAATTGCCACATTGCGGATATCGGCCCGCAGGTTCACGGTCGAGGTGTTGGGGTGGGGGGAAATTGAGTGTGCCTGATCGTTCTCTTGGTTTATATTCATGAATGTACTCACCTGATTCGTTACTGTCAAAAAAATTTTTGAATGAAAATATCATACCAAACAGCCAAACCATCTGCAAAGACTGGTGGGATAGAGTGATGGTTTGAGGGGGCTAGATGAGTCCAATGCTGTCTCTCGAGTTCAGGGAATAAAGACCGTTTTGAAACGGAACAAATTATCACAAAAATACGATTATAGAGACGATGGCCGTAATAATTTGTGCAGAACTACCAGGAATATTTTGCTCTTTTAAGCCACGTGCAATTGCACGCGATACATGGTTTGCACCAATGATTAAAATAGTATTAGGGGATGGTTGACGCACTCCAAGTAGTTTCGC
>JBCCFC010000636.1:0-7869 GCA_039029935.1 Chloroflexota bacterium | reverse complement strand
GCCATTTCAAGGCTTACTTTATTATTTTGCAAAATAAGCAGATTATTATTAATTACCTGTTGATTTTGTTGTGAGTTCAATCATATAAAGATTATCGAAAGTTGAGAAGGTTCATGCCAATCCAAAAATCCAGTGTACTTATTGTCATTGCATTCTTCATTGTTTTATTGTCGAGTACTGGTTGTAATCTTTTCCCCAATCGGGATGTTGCGATTGGTGTCTCATTGACACAGACGGCAGAGGTGAAAGCAGGTATTCGGATGACACAAACATCCGTTGTCGCTGTACAAACTGAACCCGAGGTAACACCAGAACCATCTGAGAATGCGACGGATACACCATCGAATGCACAGGAACCATCCGCACAGACGGTTGGAGAGGCGAATGCCCGTGGCGCATCACAGATTCCTTTGCCCATCTACTATATTGATACAGCGGGGCAAATCATTCGCTTAGAGAAGGATGGCGTCACCACCACGCAGATCACCAATGAGCCAACACCGATTGACGAATTTGATATTTCACCATCGGGTAACCGCATTGTGTATGTGAGTGATAACCGTTTGATTGAATTTGATACGCTTGGTGGCATACGCTATCCACTGGTTATCGGTGAGCTTTTCCGTGGGGACGACTTTGAAGGACGTATTTCCAAGGCCATTTCATCACCAAAGTATTCTCCAGATGGTTCACAGATTGCATTTGGCTTGAACGGCGTTCATGTTGTCAACAGTGGTAGCAGTATAAGCGAAATTGCTGAGTTAGAACCTTTGCTCCAAAGCGATCCTTACCCCGATTTGTCTGACCCATCTACACCGTTTCCAGAAGGATCGATTCGCTTCTTCTGGCCGCTTGCATGGTCCCCAGACAGCTCAAGGTTATTGGTCCATGCCAGTTACTTCCCAGAGGGCAGTCGGTTGACTATTTTTGATATTGAACAACAGACATTGATTGACATTGTGGGCGCACAGCCAGAAACGGTACTCTGTTGTGATGCTGTCTGGGCGTTAGACAGCCAGTCGATTTATATTGCCAGCAACCAAATCGCCTATGGCACACCGGGGCTTTCCATTGTCAATGCCAAGACGGGTCTTGCCGATATATTGATTCGTGGTTTTCCAGATGCGGAACTGAACGAAGACAATCCGCTTGTTTATCTACGTGGTCCACACGTCCTTGATAATGGTCGAATTTATTCCTTTATCAGCTCACAAACCGACTATGCACAAATTCCACTCTATGTCATGGCGGAAGTCAACCCTGAAACAGGGATTCGGTTTCCGTTGCGCGTCGATGGTAATAGCTTGAGTGGGGATATGTTATGGGCACCGGATGGCAGTGGTGCCGTTGTGGTCGAGGTTGTGAAGGCCAACCAAACCGCACCGACTGGCCCGATGATCTGGTTGCCAGCCAATGGTGAATCGGCCATTTTACTCCCCATTGCAGGACGCTCACCCAAGATTGCAACACCCAATCGGCAGATTGCAGCTATCGAGAACGCAAGCGCGACAGATAGTATCTCATTGCCAGACGATGTTGACACATCAACGTCGAGCGACGGGCGATCAGATGCCGCGCCTCAACCGTCACAGGCCGTTGCCCCGAACATGCAGGCAGATATCACTGAATTGGAAACGCTGTTCTTGGCAGAATTGGCAGAGGAAAGTGTCTCGGAGTCTGGTATCCTTGGTGCGAATGTGATTCCACTTGACATCCTTAATGTGGGAGAGGACACGGCTGCTGATGACACGGAGCTAGCGTCTCTGTGGCTTGTTCATTCATATGGTATTCGGACATTTGAGCCAGACCAAGGGCATGTCCTTGCGATCTATGAATACACCGAAGACGGGGAATCTGTCTGGACAGAGCGTGCGCAAATATCGCTGGATGAGCTATCGAACACAGACACGATTGCGGCCAGCCCGGACTATCTGAACGAGCAGTCTGTGCAACAGGTGTATGTCGAATCAAGTCGTATCTGGATTGGTATCAATGGCGGCGTGGGCGCACACAGCAGCACCTATAATCTGCTCAGTTTTGATGGTGAAACGTTGAGACAGGAAGCTGAAGGGTTTAGCTCTAGCCCAGGTGCGGGGACATTGGCCGATATCAACAGTGATGGCACACCGGACCTGCTGTTGGATGCAACAGATTACTATGTTTTCTGTTATGCCTGTGGGGTACGCCTGATTGATTTTGCCGTCTTCCGTTGGGACGGGGCAAGCGAAGGCATGTTGCCTGTGAAACTAAGCACATTGCCTAGCGATGCGCCAAGCGCACTGACAACTGTGAATGATCTGGCCTTAACCTTGGCTGCCAATGGTCTTTGGAAGGATGCCAAATCGACGATTGTGCAGGGGTTACAGCTTGATGTGTATGAACGGGGTGCATATCCAGACTTTGACTGGAATGTGTCGTTAATCCAGCTAATCGCTGATGCACGACGTGATAATGTCAATGCCCGCGAGGGTGGATATCCGCTTCTCGACAACATCTTCTTTGGTGATTATGATGCCGCAGTTGATCTAATGCGTACCTATTCGCCCGAAGATATTTTTACGCTTGACTCACCATTGATCAACGACACGGTAGCCGAATCATGGGAAGGTGTTTTAGCCGACTGGATTATTACCATCTCGTCACCTGCACTAGAAACAATTCCTGATCTTGCAACGGCTCACTTTATGCGTGGATGGGGTGCATATTTGGTTGACCCAACCAACCCAGAGGCCACAGAGGATATCCTGAAGGCATTTGAGCTATCACCCAGTGATGAATTATTTGAGTCGAGCGTTGATTTTCTGCTTGGGCAGGGTGATGTTGTGACGACCGAAGATAATGAGACAGGTAGTGAGACAGGTAGTGAGACAGGTAGTGAGGCCAGTGATGGGGCAGGTGGTGAAAGCGAAGATGATGCAGATGAGCCGCTGGTACAAGTTGTACCCACCCCAACGCCAGAGCCAACGGAGACACCCACGCCCGAACCCACTGCGATAGTGGAAGCAGCCAATGATGTTGCCCAAGGCAGTGCTGCAAACACCACAGCAAACCCCACAGACGGGGATGTTGATGTCATTGAGGAATTCACAGCCTTTGATCTATTAAATGTGCGTGACGGTCCTGGTTTGGACTTTAATGTGATTGGTCAACTACAGTCCGGCGAAACCGCAGATGTTGTCGGCTATAGCGGTTCGGGTGATTCTCTCTGGTGGCAGATTGTCTATACATCTAACAGTGGCAACCGAGGGTGGGTTTATAGTGCGCCCAATTATCCACAAGCGGATGACACAGACGCAAATGCTCAAACTCAGACACCGCAAACTGCGCCACAGCCAGCCGCGGCCGCACCGCCTGCACCCGACGCTTCGCAGCCTGCACAGGCCCCATCAGCGACAGATAGCGCGGCGGATGCTCCTGCTGCCGACGCCCCACCAAGCGAACCAGCACCACCTGCACCCGTTGGACCAGGACGCATCTTCTACTCGACTTATGATGGTGGACGGTATAACATCTACCAAGTGGGACCGGGTGGCGAACCCATTTTGGTTGTGCCAGAAGCAGTCGATCCAAACATGAGTCCCAATGGTGTTCGTTTGGCCTATCAAAGTAAGAAAAACGACGCGCTTGGTTTGAGTGGTTTTGATGTCGGTTCAGGATTCTCAATCCGTTTCTCGCAGTTTACAGAGGATGGCCTAGCAAGCTGGAATCCCGCAGGGAATCGCATCGTTTTTGGCAGCAACCGTGAGGGCGACCGTCGCTGGCGTGTCTATGTGACATGGGCAGATAATAGCAACAACGCAAACTTCCTCGTCTTTGGACAAGACCCAGATTGGCATCCAGCCTCAGATATGGTTATCCACAAGGGGTGTGACGAGACAGGAGGCAGTTGTGGCATTTGGCTCATTGACGTTAATAATGGCACTCGATCTAGCCTGACGACAATACCATCGGATTCTCGACCCGTTTGGGCACCCAATGGACAACTGGCTGTCTTTATGAGTTCAGATCGTGATGGCAACTGGGAGCTATATACGCTTGATGTCAATACAGCAGCGGTGAATCGACTCACCAACTCGCCTGCACTCGACGGTTTACCCGCGATCAGCCCCGATGGTTCGCAGGTTGTCTTCTACTCCAATCGTGGTGGTCCTTGGGGGCTTTGGACTATCCCGATTACAGGTGGTACAGCGCAGCCACTGGTCCCCAACGTAGGGGAATTGCCTGATTGGGGAATTCAGGGAGTAGATTGGGTTCCATAAGAGGGATTGAAGCCTGGCACTTTTTCTATACATTGATTGAGAAGGGGGTTATGGGTATGTGATAAACACATACCCATAACCCCCTTTTACATCTAATCGAGCTGATTCGCTTATTTTCAAGCTGATATTCAGACCGATAATCTATTCTGTAGATAATCTCTCTCAACTCGGTCTACTTCAACCAACTTCTCATCAATTTTTATTGATATTCGATACGTCATCTGGCACAGAATAGGCTACCTAACAAACGGTACGTCTTTTGTCTGACCAAAGAATCGCCATTTTTGCGTTGACGCTCCGCGTTTCACTGCCTATACTATCTACATACACATCATTGATCTACATTGCTGACCTACATTGCTGACCTACTTACCTAAACTACATTGATCGCTTATTCGTTCCAAGCTTACTATTTTATGAAGTCCCAAAAGTAGCTTTAATTTCGTGCGCCTGACCCTAGCGTGCGGTTGTGTCATGTATTACACAGGAGTATGTACTGTGAACCAAAATGAACCACTTTCTCGAATTGCGCAACATGTGACGATTCGTTATCGAACACGACAAAAAATTCTCATCATCGGGCTGTTATTCATTGCGACATCCCTCTTCGCATCAACGTCTCTTTGGCATCAATCTACGCTGTATGCCGCTGACCAGCAGCCCCAAACAGCGCAGATTGCCAGCGACCCTATTCCACTGCAACAGGAAACGTGGACCTCTCGCAACCCCACGCTGATTTGGTCGGGACAGACACCGAGCGATGACCTGGCCTATACCGTTGCCTTTGGCACAAGCAATCCACCAGCCGTCATTGGTACAGTCACCCAGGCCGCGTGTAATCCATCAGGCGGTTCCGGTGGGCTGCCCGTTGGCACACATGACACGACGATTGCGGGACGCCCAGCAACGGTGATTGTCGGCACAGGCTATGATCCCGCCACACCGACCAAGCTGGCCTTTTATCTGCATGGCGATGAGGGTGGCTACGATGCTGACTCGCAGTCGTGGAGCGAGGTCAACCAGTTTATCAATGCCAATGGCTGGATTTATGTTGCGCCGCAAGCACCCCAAACTGACTTTGACCCCGGCAACGAGGCGTGGCGTTGGTATGATAGCCCAGAGAGCAATGCCGATTTGGTGGCGCAGGTGCTGGATGAGATGTTTGCTAAGTACAATGTTTGTCAACACACGCTCTTTGGCGCAACCGCATCGGGAGGTTCCGTCTTCTATGACCGCAGTTTCTTCCCACTCTATGGCGAACGTTACCCCGCCCATGTCAACCTCCATTGTGGCGGTGGACTGAGCGAACAATGGCCGCACGCCAACCTTTCGATTGTGCGCGATTACGGGCAAAGCTCGGAGATGGTGGCACGCAACCACGTTAAATATACCTATGGGAGCGACGATTTTCTGGCTGACCAAGTGCGTAATGCCGTTTCGTTCTACACATCAACGGGGCTGCGTGTTGTGCAGGATGAGCGCGCTGGTGTTGGACACTGCGCCTATGACTGGCAAGCCGAAACCGCCGCCTACTTCACCGAAATGCGCGATGCACTATCGACCCAATATGCCTTTATGCCTGGACAACTGGCCGACAACACCACCTATTACTGGCGGGTGACAGAGAATGATGCGGGCACAATCAATATCGGGACTGTGTGGGAATTTACGACTGCACCAAACGTGATCTATGTTGATGCGGATGCTAATGGTGTTGGCGATGGGCGTTCGTGGGGCAATGCCTTCACGGACCTGCAATCTGCTTTAACAGCGGCACGGTCTGCGGGTGAGGCCATCGAGATTTGGGTGGCAGAGGGAACCTACAGACCAACCGATAATACGACAGATCGAACGGCGACCTTCCAACTTGTCAACAATGTGACCATTTATGGTGGCTTTAATGGCACGGAGTTGTCACTTTCACAGCGAAATCCAACCGATAATCCCACAATTTTGAGTGGAGATTTACAGCAAAATGACAGCAATAATATCGATCCAAGCGAACCAACACGTGCGGAAAACAGTTATAGAGTTGTAACCGCTGGCACGGCCACCAACAGCATCACATCGGGCGGTTTGGATGGCGTGGTCATCACAGGCGGCAATGCATCGGGGGATACGTGGGAGACCTCGCGAGGGGCTGGGCTGTATAACAACGGTGGTGAGTTTACGCTCAACAACGTCATCTTTTTGGGCAATGTCACCAGCAGCAGTGGTGCGGGTATGTACAACGCCAATGCCACGCCCACAATAACATCGGCCCTGTTCAGCGGCAACCGGGCAGCCTTTGCGGGCGGTGGACTCTATCACCAAAGTGACGAGAATGAACCGTTGGTAGTGACGGATTCGATTTTCAGCAAAAATGAAGTCTATCTCTATGAGACAGGCGTCGGTGCAGCGGTCTATAATGCCAAAGGACGTGTTTCCATTGTCGATAGCATCATCTGGGGCAATGTCAATCACTGTAACCCCAACGACCAAGTGCAGATATCCATCGGCAAAAACGCGCCAGAAGTCGCCGCTTTTGATGTCTCTGATACCGTGATTCAAGATGGCTATGCAGGTCATGGCAATACCAGTGATGACCCCAATTTCTTGGATGCAGATGGCGCAGACGGTATCCCTGGCACATTGGATGATGACCTACGTTACATCGGCTCATCCGCACCCGCAGGCGATTGTAATGGTGATATCTCGGTCGGCGCCGCTGATATCACCGCCTTGGCTCTTGAGTTCTTTGATGGCGATGGTACATCTCCAGCGGATACCAGCAGTGGTAGCTATCCGGGTGTGCCGACCTGTGATGCCAATGAAGACGATGCCATTGGCGCCAGTGACCTGACCTGTATCGGGTTGATCTTCTTTAATGGTGAGGGAGCCTGTACGCTGGGGGCTGGTGAAGGCTTGGACGGGACATCACAGTTGGGACAAAAGCCAGCCTTATCGCTCCCAACCACAGTGCTGCCCCTTGTCGAAGGCGAACTCATTCTACCCGTTCAGTTTAACAATGGGCTGGGTGATGAGGTTGGTACAGGGGTCAGCACAGGCGAGCCGCTGGTGGGTAGCCTGATCTTCTCGCTTGATTATGATGAAACGATGCTGGCCTTTGACGCAACTGATACGAACGAGGATGGAATACCCGATGCCATCGTAGATAACCTGCCAGCAGGCTACTCAGCAATGGTTTTCTTTGATGCCGACGATGCCAGTGGTGAGCTTGATTTTGTTGTCACCAATTTCTCCAATAGCCCAACACCGCTTGATAATGGCAAACTTTTTGACATTACATTGACGGCCGTCGAGGAATTATCAAGTGGCGATGGGGCCATCGAGAGCTTTGTGCGTTTCTCTGCTAATGTACCCGCATCCTTTGGCACAATTACAGGACACACGATTGATGGGCGTGTTGAAAATGAGGTAGCAACTGTTGTCATCGAGCCAGCACCATCGTCTGCAACAGAGCCAATTAACACAGAACCCGCTGACACAGTACCAGGCTCAACAACAACGAGCTTGTTCTTACCAGTGATTCTACATTACCAAATAAGTACCCAGTAGGGGAATGGGGTGGGATGGTGAAAGAAACCAAGTTTTTGCAAAAACTTGGTTT
>JBCCFC010000635.1:0-7880 GCA_039029935.1 Chloroflexota bacterium | reverse complement strand
TAGAAAATTACCTTATTAGCCTACAGGTAATGTTACGATAAACGTACTACCCTGCCCGATCCCCGCCGAGTGTGCTGTCACTGAACCATTCATCGCACTCATTAATTTTTTGACATTGTACAATCCTAACCCAACCGACTCTTCACCCAGTGTGGGTTTGGCACTTAGCTGCGTGTAACGGCCAAAGACCTGCTCCAAATCGGCCTTGCTCATGCCCTGCCCTTCGTCCTGTAGGGCAATCTCAAGCACCTGTGTCTGTTGTTCGACCGAAATCGTGACGGTTGAATGTGGGTCGGAGTATTTGAGCGCATTCGAGAGCAGATTATCAAGCACCTGACGAAGCATGGTGTCATCCGCAACCACGGTCATTTCATGATTATAGGACTGTTTAATGTGAATGTGTTTATTGGCCGCGAATGCCTCGTAATGATGAGAGAGGTCTTGCAAAATGGGTGATAGCTGGAGCGATTTGAGATTGGCGACAAGCCTGCCATTCTCTTGCCCATTGAGCAATTGATTGGCGATGTTGTGCATAGTGCGTGTCGTACTGTCCAATCGTCTGAGCCACTTCAACTGTTTTTCTGGTTTCACAGTATCGCTGTGTTGAATGAGCAAATCAATGTTCATCATCATGCCAGCCAGTGGATTGCGCAGATCATGCGCCACGACACCAAGCAGATCATCCTTCTCTTGGCCCAGTTGCACAAGCTGCTGATTTAGCTCATACAACTCCTCATTTTTCAGGCGATAAATCTCAGCTTCGCGCGCACTCTGTTGCATCTCAACCGTGCGCATGACGCTATGGACGCGCAGTCGGTAGCCAATGTACAACAAGACAACAGCAGCCATCATGATGAGCGCATAGAAGGTACGTGTCTCCCACCAGTGGGGCAACAACACCAGTTCGACAGTGGCTTCGGTAGGGGCGATGCTGCCATCGGGGTTGATAGACTGAACAACAAATTGATAGTTGCCCGGTGATAGTCCTGTGTAGGTGGCGATGCGTTGTTGGCTGTTGGTCTCTAACCATGTTTCGTCAAAACCTTGGAGCTGATACCGATAGCGCATCTGCGCGGGTCTTGTGTACTCTAAGGCAGCAAACTTAATTGAGAAGACATCATCGTTCGGAGCCAATGTCACTGTCGATGTTTTGCCAATCACCTGTTGGAGAACCCCATCCATACTTGGGCGCACTGGTTGATTTGCCAACAGAAAGTCGGTTAGGACAATGCGGGCTGTTTGCTCTTGCGATGGTCGTTTGACCACCAACGGGTCAAAGCGATTAAAGCCGTTGGCTCCGCCAAAGTACATCAATCCACCCGCCTGCATCGCTGAAAAACGATTGAACTCATTGGCCTGTAGTCCATCACTGGCGGAGAAATTTTGAAAGGTCATACTATTGCGTCGGAAGAGTGACACCCCGTGCTTGGTACTCAGCCACAGGTCGCCCTCCGTATCTTCGAGGATGCCCACAATGGAACTGCTGGGTAGCCCATCGCCCATTGTAAAATAAGTAATCTCGCCCGTCTGTGGGTCAAGGCGATTTAATCCAGCATCGGTACCGATCCAGATCAGCCCTTCGTCATCCTCATGAAGCGCAAACGCTGTGCTACTGCTCAAGCCACTTGCCTGTTCATCCTCCTGAACATACTGACGAAATTCACCTGTGATGGGGTCATAGTGCTCGACGCCGCTATATCCTGCAAACCACATCGACCCATCACGGCTTTCGACCATTGCCATGACGCTGATATTGCGCAATCCATTGCCGACATTTGCGCTGCCGCGAAAGGACTGCACAATCTCGCCACGGTCGATGTCCAGTACTTGGAGACCATTGTCCCATGCGCTAATCCATAGCTGATTGTGGCTATCCGCAAAGAGTGTAAAAATATTGTCCGTCCATAGACCACTGTTGTCTGCTCGCCAATGGGTAAAGGTCTCTGTCTCTGGGTCCAGCCGACTCAGTCCACCTGCCCATGAGCCAATCCAGATATCGCCGTTGTTGTCGCGAGCCAGCCCAATCACAGAATCGCTACTGAGGCTGTTGGTGTCATCTGGGTCATGTTGATAGGCCGTAAACTGGTTGGTGGCTTGGTCCAGCGCATACAGCCCACCGCCATCGGTTGCCACCCAGATGGTCGAGGCAGCCGCATTCTCCTGCCCGTCGGCCACAAGCGATAACACTTGCGGGTAGCCCAGGCTATCCGGTGTCCCAGGGCTGGCGGCGTAGAGATCAAAAAATTGGGCAGAGGGGTTGTAGCGATAGACGCCATACCCCTGCACCGCAAACCAAATCGCTTGTTCCTGATCTTCGGTGATCTCAAAAACTGCGCCCGGCCCGACACGGTAGGGATTGTTGTCGCCAGAGGGGTAATGGATGAAGTCGTCCACAACGGGGTCATAGACAGCGATGCCCTGCTTGTCTGAGCCGATCCAAACACGATCCTGACTGTCGGCAAAGATGCTGTGAATTTGTGTAAAGGGAATTTGGGGCTCTGCGTAGTGGGTGAACACGCCATCGGCATAGCGATAAAGCCCCTTCCATGTGCCAATCCAAACCCGTTGCTGGCTGTCGATGGTGATGCTGCTGATATGTGTATTCTGTGGTGCGGCCTCATCTACAATGCGCTCAAACACGCCGTCATTGGTATCTGGAAGAAACTTGTAGAGCCCCAGTGGCGTCGCCAACCATAGTGTGCCGTCGTCCGCCTGCGCAATGGCGTTGATGGTGTTGTCACGCCATTCGTGATCTGTCTGTGGAATGTAGGTGTACACGGCTTCGAGTGTACGCTGTTCCGGATCAAAAAGACGCAGCCCAAACTGATAGCCACCGAGCCACAGTTTGCCCTGTCGTGTACTGTCACTCTGGTCCATCACCAGTGCAGAGATGCCGTCACCGTTGGAGACATGAAAGCGGTCCAAGGTGGCAGTGCGAATGTCATAGCGCACGAGGTAATCTGTCCCGACCCATAACCTATCGTCTGGTGTGGCAAGAAGCGAAAGAATGCGGTTGCGGCCAATATCGCGGCGAGGCTGATTGGGGTTCGCCCCAAAGAGAGTAAACTCGTAGCTGTCAAAACGATTTAGCCCCTGCGCCGTGCCAAACCACATAAACCCATCGCTATCCTGGACAATGGCATCTACTTTGCTTGAGGCCAGCCCCGATTCGGTGCTCAGATGGTCAAAGCGGATGTGTTCTGGCATCTTTGGGTCATCTGTGCGTTCTTGTGCCAATACAGTGGATGACCATGCCGGATGTAGCACGGTTATAAGCAAATACAAAACGCCAAGCAGTATGGCGTGGCAAACACGAGGTGTTCGTCGCGTCATAAAAAACAAAACTCCTCATCAATCGTTCTTGCATAGGGAAGTGTAAAATCAGCTTGTCAGCTTGTCAGCTATCAGGCTGAACTGCTAAACTGCTGAAAGCTTTTTTATATGTCTTAACGTCTATTGAGTTGGGCTACAACTTTTCTCTGTGTTTATGGTATAGATGATGGCTTGATAGTTGTTGTGGTATCGTAGCACTGTAGTAACATAGATTTAGAAGTATAAGTTCCAATCGCTCGTGTAAACTTAAGCAGTACATTGGTGTTCGGTAGGTCAGTATTGAGTAGGAGCCAGCCGCAACGCATTGTCAGCATAAATTTTCTGAAGCACGGTTTCCGACAAGTCCAACCCATTTAACAGTTCCTGACAGCGGTTGTCAAAACAGTCACGGCCATAGAGCAGCCGATCCTGAAACTCGATCAGAAAGTCTTTGCTAAATTCGCGATCACGGCTCAAAGCGCGCAGAGCTGACCCGGCTGAGAGGTCGGCATAGAGATTGGGGTAGTCACGGAACATCTGCAAGAGCTTGCCATCAGGCAACACGGGTCCGCTGGGATAGGCCACCTTGTCATAGAGATCATCACCAGAAATATGCGCCCAAAAGCCAGGTGCGTGTCCAATAAAGATAGTCTCTGGGCAAGCTTGCACAGCGCGTTCAAAGGGCGCAATGCCACCGCCATACCACCATGTTGGGCGTGGATAGCGTTGCCCCGTCTCAAGCGGATAGTCGATATGCACAACCACAGGCAGCTTCTTTTCACCACAATAGCGATACATGCGCAACGCATCAGGATTGTCATACATCATGCGCAGTTTGAGTTCGCCATAAACTTGCACACCATGCAGTTCGATGGCCGCTTCCAGTTGGTCAATGGCCTCTGGACGACGGGGATCGGGCCCATAGCAGAGGGTAAACTTCTCTGGTGCAGCTTGCTTGTAGCGTAGACAATTGCTGAAGGGGATCGGGTAGCCATCCTGTGTCAACGACACTTTGAAATAGGGGTCGGGTGCATACTCATCAGGCAGGGATTCCCATGAGAGCAGCCATGTGCGTTCGATGTTGTAGGTGGCCATGTTTTGTAGAAATTTTTGCAAGTTGTGTCCATGCCAGTCTGGATGGTTATGGGCGTCGATAATGCGCATATAAGTTGCCCCCTATTTATTTGTCTACATCAACACGTTCATAATGATACCCTTCGTCGCGGACAAAGGTGTTGAAATAGGTTCCGGGAGATGCTGTGCTGAGAAGGCTTGTATAGACAAAAAAGGGTACGCCAAAATATTGATAGATGGCCCCATTTTGAAACTCTACTTCAAGTACACGGTCTTGTGGCTCAAAGCCAATAGATTTTAGATTGGATGATGAAACAGGCTCTCGCTTCACAATATGTATTACCTCTTCTGTTTAGACTGCTCTATAGAACATATCAAAGACTTAAGCATAAATACAAAACATACGCGACATTGTATCATGCTTGAATAAGATTGGCAACTTATCTTGGCCGTCTCTTGTTGTCTCTGCAAGGTGTTCAACAGAATGGTGATACAGTTGGCGAGTGGTTTATGTGGTCAGTGTTGGTCGAAGCGACTGCAACGTCATATTTTGATGCATTTCATAATGGTCAACAGTACCGTAAATACTCGTCATAGGGGCGCACCCTTGCGGTCGCGCATTTTGGCGACCGCAAGGGTGAAGCCCCTACGATATTAAAGACTATACATTTCGATAAACAGGCAAATCCAATGCGCCACGCGTGTAGCCTGTGAGCAGATCACCGTCCCAGCCACCAAACCAGAAGCGGATAGGCCACATTTGCTCTCGATCAATTTTGACATCTAGCATTTGCTCTAAATCTTCAAAGGCTGATTCTGCCTGACCGTTCTGCACCTTGCGGATACTACGCTCGCCATTGATCAAAAAACTCCACTCAGCGCGAAAGCCCAGTTTATTACTGACACGATCTCCCCATGATTCGATTTGGAAGATACGTGTTTTGTAGTTCTGTATCTCCGCTTGAATACTCTCTATATCAGCATCTGGGGCCTTGAGTTCATGTTGTTTGCGCTCAACCTGCTGCGTCAGCCAGCGACGACGGTCGCGGAAATAGCCATACTCATCATAGACACTAATGGCTTGATGTGCCTCATCCGAATCGGATGTAAAGCTGATGGGTAGACGGCGACTGTAGATGCGCGGCTGGTCGATTTCCCAGCTACGTTTGCCAGGGTTGGCCGGGTCCAGATGGTCTGTGGCAAAAATTTCATAGGTATGATCGTCAATCTGCTTTGTGATAGAAAGCTCAAAGGGTTCGACAAGCATTGCCAAGGTGTCATCAGAGCCAACAACATTGTTGCGGCTGACAAAGGTGACGCCATGATAGGGGCTGGCCTTCGTCGTATCCAGCAAATTAACGGTTGCTCCTTGGAGCAGTTCTGTACCGCGCGCAGACGGCTTGCCATCATAGGTAACATTGCGAACACTGACACCAATGGAGATATTTAATGAATCTGCTGGCTGGCGCAGCGGTGGCATATCATCTGCGGGTTGCAGACGAACCATCTGGTCAAGGTCTGGCTCGCCTTGCAATGCCATTGTATAGCCACTTGTGCCACGAACATCGTCGGTTGGGTCGGGGTCCGTTGCCAAGCGACACATAAAATAGCCTTCAAAATTTAAGCTGAGATATTTTGCAATCAATTTATCCATGATTCCTCCTAAAATGAGTGATATGATACTGCTACAGTATTAGAATTGACCAGCATCCAATGCCTGATAGATGCCTAGCTGATAGATACGACGCAAGTTTGTGCTGATCCGGTTTGCATTCTCCAGCATATATTCCATACGCTTTTGAATAAATGCCGGGTCTACACCGTCAATCGTTGGCGGATTCCCATTATCAACCAACTCTTGCAGCCGTGTTGAGAAATCTTCGGTGCGTTTTAATATCTCTTCAATATTCCCAAAGCGCGGTTTGAGCTTGTCATTCCCCTGTTCATCCTTTTCAAAAGGCTCCTTCAAATCAGCTTGGAGGTCGCTTGATAGATGGAAATTTGGACCCACTGGTCCTAATGGATTGTCAGTTTTAAGCCGTAGCAAAATTTCGCCACAGGTGCGGATAATCATGGTCATAAAGGGCGAAAAGGCTTCCTGCCCCAAGGCTGATGCAAAATATGGATAGGCAGTCGGCTTCTGGTTCTTGGTGGCATACAAACCCGTCAACAGTGTTACCTGTGTTTCATAGGCTTGGTTGAACAACGCAAAAAGTTTTTTTGTATAGTCGTTTGAGATTGTGCCCTCGCTTGGGTCTTTTTGCAATACATAGGCTGGCTGGAAAGAGGCTGTCGCTGGATCATAGTCATCCATCGGTGGTCCGTCTGGACCTTCCTGCCAGTCCCAATCGGGACAGAGTTCGGCGCAATAATCGTGATAGATATCAATAAAGCGTCGATAGTGACTTTGGTAGGTTGGCTGTTTGTTGATGCCCTCACCCTGTTCCGCAATCAGGTCTATCGCCTGCTGTGCAGATGCATGATCGGTGACGGGGAAGACAAAGATATCATATTGCTGGATGATCGCTGGTTGCTCTGATGCTTCGGTGTCAAAGGCTTCCGGTGGCAGTTGTTTGAATAATTTCTCGATCTCCTTATAGAGTTTTTGGACATCACCTGCCGATACCTCATTTTCCTCTTGCTCGTCACTACCAACTTCACCCGCACAGGTAAAACACCAAGGGGGGAAGGGTTCGCCTGGCGTTTTTTTCAAGGTCGTATAATTGGGGCTTTCCATACACACAAAGCGCTTGATCGTGTTCAGATCAAATGGTGTGAAGGCATACTCCTGTGGCACAGGATGTGGATCGTGCTTGCTGTCGGGCATCTCTGCACCAATGTGTATATGGGCCAACATGCTGTGAGCGGGATCGTAAACATCCCCGATGTTTGCACGATAAAAATGTGGAGCCGCACCGATGCTACGTAGTAGGTTGTTGACCAACGCCAGATGTTCCATTTCCTGGCGTGCAACCAGATACAGCATCGACACCCACCGTCGCGCCATCTCAAGTTGATAAGGCTTGCATGTCGCATCCGGTTTGTTTTTAATAGAGAGGGCTGCGTATAGATATTGGCACATGTACTGGTGCTCTAACTCAGCGGCATCACGCAGCTTGGCAATGAGTTCGCTTTTTATGTTGCCTGTGTCATTCATAATCAATGGACTCCTATGACTGGTTGGTTGCAGATGTCTGCCTAGACTCTAACTTTGCACTATGATACATGCAATTGCGCTACCGATTGCATCCGTTAACTATACGCGTATCAATCGGGGCGGTCAATCAGGTATATACCTGATTTAATGATTATCTGTTGTCTTTATAGTTCATTACATAAATCTTTGAGTGTTTTATTTAAATCCTTCTTGTAATAAATTGAGATTGTAAACATCGTGGTTAACCATGCTTTGGCGAGGTGGTGTATGTCTTCTTGCTAGTTTGAATCGTGAAGAAACCGAGTTTTTCTGTAATGGTCAGAAAGAGGTTGAACAT
>JBCCFC010000634.1:0-7883 GCA_039029935.1 Chloroflexota bacterium | reverse complement strand
CATATGTATCTCCTTTCATTGGACAATACAAGAAAACTGTTATGTACATAAATGCAGGTTAGCACAATTGATCCGGTAGGTCAAATATAGACAATATCATGATAGTCGGTATGGAATCACCTCTCGTAGCGGCTCCAACTCGGAATGCCGAAACGCCCCTGTGACCATCAATGCCCCAACATAGACTATCCCGCCAATAATCACAGCCATCAACGATACAACACCCACTGACTGCAACCAATAGATGCTCCCACCCATTGCGGCAATGGACAATACAGGCGATATAAACACCGATACCCAAGGCACAATCCCGACATGGCGTCTGACACTATAATAGAAGGGGAAGAGTAGGCTAAATTCGCTGGCGATGGTGACAACGGCTGCGCCAAGATAGCCAAACTGTGGGATGACCAGCAAGTTGCCGACCGTGTTAAAGACGACGCCGATGATGAATGCTTTGGTCAGATAGCGTTGTTGGTTGACGGCGATGAGGACAAATTGGGTGATACTGTTGACAAAGCCAATGGGAATGCTCCAGATGATGACTTGGAGGGCCAATGCCGCCCCACCCATGTACGTGATTTGGCGACCAAAGAGGGTTACGGTCTCTGGCACATTGAGATAGAGCGCACCACCAACCAATAGGACCAGCGGCTCTGCCAGCACGGTGACAACCATTGCAATGGGCAGACTGAGAATGACCAGTAAGCGCAAACCCGCGATATATGACGACAATAAGGTATCCGCCTCGCCATCTTCTCCTGTCTCTTTCTTATTCGCATAGCGACTTAGTAGCGGGAAAATTGCCATCGTAAACAGGCTAGGGAAAATATTTAAGCCATCCAGATACTTGAGACCGACGCTGTACAGGCCGACGCTGGCCGCACCTGCCAAGGGGAACAATATCCATACATCAATGCGCCAGAAAATGGTTGCCAACAGATGATTGATCATCAGTGGTCCACTGGTGGCGACCATCCATTTTTGTAGTCCCCAATCCCAGTGCCATTGTGGTTTGAAGAGTGTCCCACGCAGCAGGTTATAGAGCCAGACGACCTGAACCATGTTGATGACAAGGCTGACACCTGCCAATCCCACAAATCCCCATCCCAGCAGCAGGACCAAGGCCCCAAATGTCACCTTGAGTAAGGACACGGCGTTGGCTAACCCTGCTGGATATTCCATTTTTTCAAACGCATAAAAGCAGCTACTCAACGCATCTGCCCAATTGGCAAAGAGCATGGCCGCCCCCAATAGGGCAATTGCCTGAATTTCGGCCATGCCAATACTGGTCACACCCGCATCGCCACCGCCAACAAGAAAGGCAAAGCGGCTGGCAAAACTGTCAATGTTTCGATAGCCAATCGTAACAAGGGCTAGCACAGGCATAGTGACCAGCCAGAGTAAGGTGCGCAGGGCGATTACGTTGGTGAGGTAGCGGCTGGATTGATTTTTATCGGCAGCAACATCGCGCGTCAGCAGCGTCCCCAAGCCATAACGGCTGATGATTTCAAAGATGCCATAGAGGGCAACGACAAAGTAATATTTCCCCGTGCCTTCTGGACCGAGCAAGCGTACATAGAGCATGGCGAAGGCAAAGTCGGTTGCTTTGTTGACAAGGTTGAGGACCATTGGCACAACCGAGTTTTTGGCAACGGTTCGCACCTCGCCCGCAAACGATTCATCGCTCTGTGTGGGTCGATAATATTTGCCCCATCCCCAATAGAGCATAAGCAACATCAACGTCATAAAGGCCAGAAAGCTGACGTACAGTCCCAGTTTAAAGCTCATCGGTGTATAGACAAAACGCACAGTCCATTGCCCATCATCGGGTAAGTAAACGGCACGAAAGGCACCATTGGCGCGATAAATCTGTAGTTCGGTCTCCTCGTTTTGCTGACCACCAAAGGGACGTACATAGGCTTTCCATCCAGGGAAATAGGCGTCGGTCAAGACAAGCCAGCCGCGGTCACTGAGATTGACATCCAGAAAGACATCATTGGCCGTGTATCGGCTTATCTGTACATCGGCAATCTCTGGGCTAGCACGACGCAATGCATCACCGAGTTCAGTCGCAAGGTCATTGCTCGTCATGTCCCGTACTTGCGCATCAAGGAAGACGACCTCCTTCAAGTTGGCCTCCTCTAGCGGCTGCTCATCTACGTTCGCAATGCGCGCTTCGGGAACAATAAATGCACGCTGTATCACTGTTTGGTTTTCATAAATCCCAATCGAATTGTCACGGTAAATCTCGGTCCATTCTGGATTGGGGATAAAATGTTCAGTCAGCACATACTTGACATTCATCAAATCCAATAATGGGTTATTGAGAATTTCATAGGCTTGAACATTGGCATAGAGCGGGGCGATACGGTTGTACAATAACTCATTTTCCTGCGGAGCAATTCGATTGAGTAGCTGGACATATTGACGAGGAATGATGGAATCATAGCCACGAATATCATGCCAGCCATAGTACATACCTGTATTGGCATTGAATGTTTTTTCGCCAGGCAGATTAAAGGTGGTAAATCGCCAGAGGGATAGAGGCTCACCGCCGCTTTCGGTTTCTGACAAGGTTGGTGATGGGTCATATTGATTGAGAAAGTTGACAACAGGTGGATAATTATCAGGATTCAATGGGGATAGCCTGCTGTCTGTTGATGGATTAAAGCGTCCGTGTGCGGCATACAGATCAACACAGAGCAGCACAAGTAAACCGATGCCTACCACCAAGGACCAATGTTGATTACTTCCTTCATGGCTGTCATATAGCCGACTACGCACATAGAGCCAGACTCCAACACCACTCAAAAGGGTAAATATGCCTAACTTGAGCAGGTTGAGCGATTGATAGCCCCAGAACATGTGCCCACCAGAAAAGATCATCTGGGCCAGATCACTGCCATCGACAACCCGTTGACTGAACTGTATAAAGGGCGTAGGAGTAGCCATGCTCACAAATACAATGGCAATCACGGCCAATCCAGCAACGCTCACAAGGAGAGCGAGCCACGAGGTTGTCCTCGTCATCAACGATTTTGTGATGCTGCGGCTGAGAAGTTGCAACCCGACACCACTCAAGATTGCCATACTCAGTGTAAAGGGAAACACCCAACGGAAGGGGCTATGAAGTTGGTTCCACCCCGGTAGCCCATAAAAGAGCAGTGCATAAAGGGGTGTGCCAAAAGCAAAGAGTAACGACAGCAGGGCAAGAATGACACAGAACCAGACCACCAGTGGACGAGTGGTTACTGTGCTGATCGATGTATCCCGTGTTTGGAACTGTTCCCATGCAGTCCCCAATACCGCAATACCTGCCAACAGCCACGTCAGAATACCGAGATAATTGCCTCCTTCAACATAGTTCTTAATCCCCCAAAAGATTGTACGGGTCCGTTCGCCCAAGGCATTAAAGGAGGCTGGTTCCCACCGCTCTTGCCACAAATCATACCAATGGTGATGGCTTGGATTGCCAAAAATGTCAGGAATGAAAAACGTCAATACATGGCGACTCGGCCATGCCCAGCCAACAACCTCTTCGTAGCTTGCCGACCCTTCGCGAAAGTTGAGTGGCAGCAACTCAAGCAAGGGAATGAGTTGTACGCCTCCTAGCCCAATGCCAAGAACGACTATGCCCAACAGCCATGCTGACAGGTTGAGCAACCGCATCGAGCCGATGATGCGCCATGACCAGAGCAAGCGCACGGCTGTGTAGGCTCCGGCCACGAGTAGCGTATAGTAGATCAGTTCGGGATGCCCGGCCAATACCATTACACCAATGACAACGGCCCCACCCAGAACGTAAGGTGTCGGGTGAAAACGACGATTGCCCTTCGATTCCTGTTTGCGAATGATGTGTTCGATGATGGCAAGCAGTAGCGGTAGCCAAGGGACAGCCGCAATAAACATGGTGAAGACGACACTGACAATAAGAAAGCCGCTAAACATATAGACAATGCCACTATAGAGTGCGGCTAGAGGTTGCAATCGCAGCACACGCCCCAACAGATACATATTGATGCCAGCAATGCTGATCTGTAAGGCCGTAAACCAGCCATATGCTAGTTCGAGCGGGAGTGTGTAAAAAAGCACATTCAATGGATAGAATGTGCTTGCCTGTCCCGAAGCAAGAAAAGGTTGGCCTGTAAATAGTTGTGGATTCCATAAGGGTAATTGGCCTACCGAAATTGTCTGGCGGATAAAATGTTTCCACACCGTATTTTGTAGTACTAAATCACTTAAAAGTTCATTGTGAGGAATGGACACATTTTGGAAATTTGCCCAAGGTTGAAACCCTGATAAATTGTCAAAGGGCAACAATGTTTGGTGGGTCAGCGGGGTAAAGAGAACAGGGAAAAACCAGAAAATCGGCAATGCAATCAACGCCAATAGTGCAAGAAAATCGGCTTTTCGAGCACGGACCAGTGTTATATAACGTGATAACGTATGATTCATGTATGTTTGTAACTTACTACACCGTCAACGAAGTAATTGGATGTTTTGATCATTCCTGTACAGGCAGGAATGACAGTACCCGAAAACTTGGTTTACAGGTATTAACTACCTATAAGTGGCGATAGCGCCAAAGAATTTGCCAAACGCGCCATGCAGAATCAACTTTGATCGGTATGTCCAGCTTGCTTTGACCGATGCGGCGGTCTTCAAAGTGAATGGGCAGTTCAATGATGCGGAAGCCTAATTTTTCGGACACATAGGCCATTTCAACCTGAAAACTATAGCCGTTGCTACCAATATTCCCCAAATCAATTTGTTGCAGTGCCTCACGACGCCATACTTTGAAGCCAGCGGTCATATCGCGAATCCGTAGCTGTAGAATGATGCGACAGTATAAATTGGCCCACCAACTAAGCAGACGCCGACCTGCACCCCAGCCTTCATCCAGTGTTCCCCCCGGCACATAACGGCTGCCAATGACAACATCTGCCTTGGCTACATCCATTACGCCAATGAGCTGCGGAATATAATCTGGCGAGTGGCTAAAATCCGCATCCATCTGCACAATGTAATCATAGTGTAGATGGTTTTCTAATACATACTTCATCCCAGCGATATATGCTGTACCCAACCCACCCTTGCCTTCACGATGAAGAATAGACATATGCCCATAGGTCGCAGCCAATTGCTCGGCAATGTTTCCTGTCCCGTCTGGAGAATTGTCATCCACAATCAATAAATGTAGATTAGGCACAGAAAGTTTAAATAATGCTTGTGTAATAAGCGGAAGGTTGTCGGCTTCGTTATACGTCGGTATAATGACGATGATTTGCATAGTAGTTATCGTGTGGCTGTTTTGAAACCAAACAAACATTATCTTAATGTTTGTTTGGTTTCAAGTTAAGTCGATGTTAAAAAACAAGGTGTTAAACTCGGGTTTAGGCTTGGGGAATTTCGCCCAAGATGGGAAACCCCATCTCTTCCAACTGACGACGGTCACGGACAGACATGTCGATATACTCAAGGAAAAAGATGATCCCTATACCAACCATAAACGCGAGCATCATGCGCAGAACGACAGACACGATTGAGTTTAGCTGTGGCTCCGGAGCTATCTCAATAACCTCTTCGATGGGTTCCTCTGGCTCTTCCTCCTCTGGCTCTACAATGTCAATCACGGGTGGGCTATCCAAAACAGAAATACGGACATTGGTGGTTGCAAGCTGATAGAAATAGTCGGTTGCATTTTCGACGACTTCGTTATTAATGGCTTCCGCAATCTGCACCAACTCGTCCTCGTCAGGCCATGTTAATGATAATGTCACAATTCGGTGTTGTTTTTGCGCGGTTGCACTCCCCTGAATCAAATCGCTGGGAACTTCGATATTCGCATCGCTTAGTCGCTGGCTCACGTTATCCGCAAAGAGTCGGCTTTGCACAACAGCGGTAAAATCATCGACCAAATATTCGCTTGTCAACCAAGCATAATACAGCGGATCATAGGTCAAGTTCTGCCCGTCTGCTACATCTTGGGCAGGCAACACGCCAATAATAATCCGCATTGAGGCTTTATATTCAATATCTATGTCTATAGATGTATCTGTCTCTACCACCGTTGGCTGAGGGACGGGTTGCTCGTTTGCAAGTGAATTTTGTAGAAATTGAAGAAGAAGGCTCAAAATGCCGACCAATAAGGCAAGTGTAGCAGGTATCCACCACCGTCGTCGTATAATTTGCCAGTATTCCAATAATTCCATAGTTTGTTTTATTCAGTCCAGCATACTACTCGCATCTATCTATATAAATAACTTAATTTAATAGATAGAATTGTATTTACAGATTAGTACCTACACAACCGTAGAGGCTTGAGCTATCAAGCCCCCACGGTTTTATCAGCGTGACTGCTGAGTAATAGGTCATTCATTGGCAATCGGTGATAGGCACAAACACACAACAATGCCGATTACCAAACAACTTGTTAAACTGCATTGTACTACTGGACGACATCAAAACCAAATATATGAACGTTGGGTTTAGGCAATTTTCATTAATAAATCAATTCATCATCAGTATCGTTGTCGTTCAACATAAATCCCGATGGCGGCAAATTCTTATGTGTAGAGGCCGTGTCGTGCTCGGCTTCGGCGGCAACATCCTGTGCGAGTGCTATCGCCCCCATGACACCAGCGCGATCCCCTAGCCCCGGTGGGACAATATACGATTCAATATCATCCAGCAAGGATGGATGATTGACGTAGCCATTCATTTGGGCCTGAACTTGCCTGTGAATGAGCGGGAACAGATGATGTTGACTCATCACACCACCCCCCATGATAATGCGCTGCGGAGACAAGATGAGAATGATATTGATTAACCCCAAGGCCAAATAATGTGCCTCTAGTTTCCATGAAGGGTGTCCAGGGGGCAATTGACGTGGTGGATACTGCCATCGTTCCTCAATCGCAGGCCCACAAGCCAACCCCTCCAAACAGTCGCCATGATACGGACAGTTGCCAGCGTAAGGATCAGCGTCCCACGCATGGGGAATCAAGATATGCCCCATTTCGGGATGAATTAGCCCATGCGCAAGCTTACCATTGACAACCGCACCGCCGCCAATCCCTGTTCCAACAGTCAGGTAAACAAAGGTATCAATCCCTTGCCCAGCACCCCAACGATATTCACCAAGCGCAGCACCATTGACATCGCTGTCAAAACCGACAGGTAAGTCCAACGCATCCTTAATCATCCCAACGAGGTTTGTGTTTGCCCAACCTGGCTTTGGGGTATTTGTGATATACCCAAAGGTTTTGGACTTTGGATTGGGGTCAACAGGGCCAAACGATGCAATACCAATCCCCGCAAGCGGGTTAATTCGGTGTTGCTCACGAAAAAAGGCAACCGCTTGGCTAACAGTTTCTGCGGGCGAGCTGGTCGAAAAGCGTGCCTCAGCACGGATATTATCCGGGTCTGACCCGACAGCACAGACAAACTTTGTTCCACCAGCTTCAATGCCACCATACATCTTCATCTTTATGTTAGTCCCCCATTGTGTCGTTCATCAATGTCATTTGTCGATGTTGCTCGTGTATATCATTAAATAATGATGTTATCGAGTATCTCTATTGAACATCAATTTCTATATGTCACTAATTCTTGTTTTTCATACAGTTATTTCAGAAGAATTACAAAATACGTATAACTACAAAAAAATATTTTTTGCTTATTTTATCTGTTCACTAATATCATATTTTTCTGCAAAGCTGAACTATTTATCAACTTTATCAGAATATTTTTCCATACCTCTGTATGGTAAGATAATTTGCATTCATTTAACATGATTTCCGACTTTTCATCTAGAAAACTGAAGATTTTCAGAATAAAATATTATTTTTGAAGATTTTCATAATAAAATATTATTTTTG
>JBCCFC010000633.1:0-7891 GCA_039029935.1 Chloroflexota bacterium | reverse complement strand
TTTTTCGGCGCGCCAAAATTACACGAGATTTGGAAAGCTCATTGGGGATTTTGCTTGTCCATTTATCAAAACTGGCAAATTCTTTTTTTCGACCCACCAGTAAGTCTGGTGTACCAATTTTTTCTTTTAGTGGATATTGCATTTGCATAGCTGTTCCTTTTCTACAGATTCTAGAGTGGCAGACTGTCATCCAGTCATTCCTCTAGTATACCACAGGAACGATCATCCGTGATAATTGATGGGTTGAGACGCTCAATTGTTCTTGATTTGAGTTAGCAAGCCTACCCTATTTGCGCGTTTCGGTGCGCTCTGCTTTTTGTTTGTTACTCTATTTCTTCACACAATGCACGTTCATTGCGGGCATCATCCTGACTAGCATGAAGGCATAACACATTTGCCGTATTTTTCACGGTTTGGCGCCTGTGTCGGCGATGGTATAATAGCGCAATTTCATGGTGAAATGAGGTTCAAGGATGAGGCTAGAATCGCTAGCAGAGCATGGCGGTGATGAGATGGCAGAGATGGCGGCTGTCAGGCCGAAGGCAGTAAGACCAGCGAAGTCGGCAGCGGATTGGGATCGGCTCATCGAGACGTCGCTTCCCGAATTGGATGGTGAATATCCCCTGACCGATGCTCAGGTCGAGGAGTTCTGGGGGCGGGGCTTTATCGTTCTGGATGGGGTGCTGAGTCCAGGGGAGATTGAAGCTTATGGGGTGGCGATTCGCGATGTGGCGATGTCCCATTTCCGCGTACGTGGTTTACAGATGTCGTTCGGCGCAAGATGTCCCTTTGAACCAACCTGACGCGGATGAAACCTATGAGGAGCAACAAACCAATCGCTATTTCCCGCAAGTTCAACAGGTCTTTGACGAAAATGGCAGGGATAGAGTTCAGGTTCTGGTGAACCAAGGCGATGTAGTCTTCTTTCATGGGTGGCTGGTCCACAGCGGGATGCCCGTCAAAGAGCGTGGTCGGATGCGACACGCGCTGGCCTGTCACTACATCCCCTATCATTCTGAGAACTGGGACCGGGATTGGCCGCGCATTTCGTTTGATGGGACGCAACGAGTCCACTATACACCGTTGTAGGTCTTTATAGGAGAAAAACGGGATTAATGTCAACACAATCGCACCCTTGCTCAGTCAGCCAAGCAGCACCTCGGAAAATGTCGGCTGTATCCTTCATCTCTAAAATTAGGCGCGGTGGTGTTTCGAGCTGGCGAATGATCGCAAAAAAGGCATACCAATTGATATTGCCATACCCCAGTGCCCAGTGGCGATCACTGCGACCATCGGTATGTTGCAGATGGATGTGGGTCAAGAGGTCAGGGGGTATAATTAAGTGTGTAAAAATCAGGTACAGATATCTAATCTTGATTAAATGTCTACGCCTGATTTTGTTATTGGGATTTCTGTTGCAAACCGAAACCTAATCCACATAATCAAAAATATGTGTAAACACTGTACTCGCCGCGCCACCAATACTCAACAACATGGCGATTCGTGCAGCTTTCACCTGATTCGACCCAGCCTGCCCTGTCAATTGTTGGACGATTTCACAGGTCTGATAGAGGGCGGTTGCACCGATAGGGTGGCCGCGAGCTTTAAGGCCGCCCATTGTAGCGAGGGGAATGCGCCCATTGAGGCCGATTTCATTCTCCACTGCAAGCTGCCAGCCCTTGCCCCGTTCAGCAAAGCCGATGGCTTCCAGAGAGAGACAGCTCATAATCGTAAAGGCATCGTGATTCTCAAATAGATCAATATCATACTCCCTCACGTTAGCTTTATAAAATGCACCCCGCACCGAGCGCCGTACAGCATAGAGATCCAAGGGATCTTCTCGGTCATCAATATTCATCCAGTCGGTAGCCACATTAGAAGCCACAATCCGCACTGGATGGTCAGTATAACGGCGGGCCTTGCTGGTGCGGGCTAGCACCACTGCTGCTGCGCCATCACAGACGGGCGACGCATCATAGAGACGCAGGGGCGGCGTGATAACCCGAGATTCACTGATTTTTTGATTTGTCACCTCTTTATCTTTGAAGAGAGCATAAGGGTTTGTCCGGGCGTTGCGATGGGCATTGAGGGCAAAATTGTTAAACACATCGGCATCGACACCATAGGTATCCATATAGAGCTGCATAATACGGGCATTCTGGCTCAAGAGTGTCGCTTTGGTTGGCACTACAATCTCGGCATCCAACGCTTTGGCCAGGGCTGGTGTTGCATCACCCTCGCTCATCTTCTCAATGCCCAACGCAATGGCGCGGCGAGCCTCGCCACTGGCAACCGAAAAATAGGCCATCCTCAAGGCTGCTGCTCCTGTAGCAGTAGCTGCTCGTACATGGGATGCTTCGACACCCCGCAGACCAGCCTCCGTAGCGATTAATGTTGCAATATGTTTCTGATTTTGGAGTTCATCGCCTAGCATATTGCCCACGAAGATCGCGTCTACCGAGCTGACATTAGCATCAGCCATAGCCAGGCTGACCGCTTCCGCGCCCATTTCACGAATTGATTTTGGATTTTCTTTGACGATTGGCAATTGCCCTGTTCCGACGATGCTGACGTTACTAAATGTTGTTGACAATGTTATGCTCCCCAGTTCCTTTATTATGTTTTTGACTCTACTGAAAAAAGTCCGACTTCTGTAGAATTTGATGATTTCTACCACTGGTGAGAAGTCGGACTTTTGGGCGATTTTGACCTTTTTGCAGTAGAGTCATGTTTTCCTACCGTAACCGCAGTTTCGGATCAAGCACGTCACGCAATGCATCCCCAAAAACATTAAAGCCAAACACAGCCAAACTGATGGCTACCCCCGGAAAGATACTCATCCAAGGGGCTTGTTCAATAAACTGTTCTGCCGCGCCTTTCAGCATCAGCCCCCATGCGGGTGTTGGCTCGGCGACCCCGAGTCCAATAAAACTCAGTGAGGCTTCCAGCAGAATGGCCTGTCCCAGAAACGATGTTAGCATAATTAGATAGGGTCCCATGACGTTGGGGAGCATGTGCAGATAGATGATGCGGTTTGGGGTTGCACCGATGACCTCGGCGGACTCGACATAGAGGCTTTCACGGATGCTGAGTGCGCTGGCGCGGACAACCCGTGCGGCACGGGGAATCATGGGCACAACAATGGCGAGTACCAGTGTTGATGTGCCGACACCCAAGACAGCGACCATTGCCAAAGCCATCACAATCAACGGGAAAGAGAGGATGATGTCCATCACACGCTGGATCAGGAGGTCCGTTGTACCGCCCTGATAGGCACTAAAGACGCCAATGATGGCCCCTAGCGTGGCGGCTGCGAATGATGTGGTGAAACCGATGAGCATGGCGGTGCGGCTGCCATATAGAATTCGGCTGAAAATATCACGGCCAAAGACATCAGTCCCCATCCAGTTTGCAAATGAGGGTGGCTGCATCATCGACCCATAGTTGGTTTCCAATGGATCAAAGGGCGCAAGTATGTCGGCAAAAATGGCTGCGATGAAGAAGACGATAATGATGGCGGCGCCAAAGGCACCAAGGGGTTTCTTGCGGGTAAATTGAGTGATGGTGTTGAGTACACCTGAGCGTTTCATGGTGTTCTCTGGCTTGGCAATTTGCTCTGTCATAATGTCTGTGTGTTGGTTATTGTTCATTTACTGATAACGAATTCTGGGATCAAGGCGAGCATAGAGAATGTCCACAATAAAATTAACAAGGATAAAGGCAGCGGCGATCAACAACACGAGCGATTGTGTCATTGTATAGTCCCGTTGCGAAATTGATTGGACAAAGAGACGCCCCAACCCATTGAGGTTAAAGACCTGCTCTGTGACAATCAACCCACCAAAGAGAAAGGCAAATTCAAGCCCAATCACCGTGATGACAGGCAGCAGCGCATTGGGCAAACAATGACGCATCAGGGCAACACGGCCCCGTAATCCCTTGGAGCGGGCTGTGCGCATGTAATCTTCGCGCAGCACTTCGAGACAGGCGGAGCGTGCCATACGTGTCGAAACGGCTGAATAGCGATAACCGACAGCCACCGCAGGCCAGATAAGCTGCTGAATATTTGCCACTGGGTCCTCCCAAATCGGCGTATAGATCATCGGTGGAACCCACTGAAAATAAATGAGCAGGAAGAGAATAATGAGGATACCCAGCCAAAACGACGGGATGGCTAACCCTGCAATGCTGAAGATGCGAATGGCGTAGTCAATCCATGTATCCTGATAGAATGCGGATAGCACCCCAAGCGGAATCGCCAGCAGAATCGATACAAAGGTTGCCATCAGTGCAACTTGTAGGCTCAGTTGAAATCGAGTGCTGATCTCATAGGTGATGGGTCGGCCTGTCCACATGGAGACGCCAAAATCACCGCGTAGCAGGATGCCACCCATCCACGTGGTGAACTGCTGCCACATCGGTTGGTCTAGTCCCAAACGGGCGCGCTCAATGGCAATGACTTCTTCTGTGACAGACCCTCCCTCGCTGGTCATCCGTAGCAGAACGATGTCACCCGGTAGGACACGCATGAGGACAAAGATAAAAATGGCGACGCCAAGAAGTGTGGGGATCATCAGCAGAAGACGTTTGATGATGTATTGTTGCATAAGATAAGTTTGTGGTTATGAGAATACTACATCGGATTTAGGGGAGGAACGGATTTTAGTCTCAGTGCATGATAAGGATTCAGCTCTTTAGGCGTTTATGGGTTGTAATCGTAGGTCATCGCTATTAGCGTGACATCTTTGGTTAAACCCAGAATGTCACGCTAATAGCGATGACCTACGCTCACGAATTCTTGTTGAACTAAAGCCGTTCCTCTTACCAAATCCGTTGTAGTATTGATTTTTATTCAGGCATCAGCCATACATCGCGAAGTGTCTGGTTGAGATAATGACTTGGCAACTGATTCCATCCTTGGACTTTGGAGGAATGTGGATTGATCTTGAACCACCAAAGTGTTGGGAACGTGTGTGCATTCTCATCAAGTAGAACACGCTCGAACTCACGAATCAACTCACGCCGTTCGTCAAAGCTGGTCGCACGTGCTTGCTGTTCATAGAGATCGTCTAGCGTCTCATTCGTATAGCGTGAGTAGTTGGCCCCGCTCTTGTCCAACGACAGATATTTGGCAAGCTGTAGGTCTGGCTCATCCATAAAGCCACATTCCCAGTCCATCGCCGCATCAAAGTCACCCGCCGCACGTTGCGAGATAAAGTCCGCCCCTTCAACAACTTGCAACTCAACGTTCAAGCCAATCTGACGCCACTGATCCACCAACCAGATACCCATTGGTTCATATGGCATGGGGACATCACGGTTCTTGAACGTAAAAGTGAAGTCTTCGTCAATACCCGCTGCGGCCAACAATTCTTGTGCCTCCGCACGAGCCGCTTCGATATCCGTGCCATAGCCAGCCCACTCGCTCATTTCTTCGTCAGTCGCTGCATACTCAGAGCCGGGGCGCATAACGCCTCCGACGAACTTGACGGTGGCAATCTTAGACAGTGTTTCCGATGCTTCATAGCGATTTAGTGCCAAGGTCAAGGCACGGCGGAAGTCTGGATTGTCAAATGGCTCGCGTTCATGGTTGAGTGCGACGGAAAGATAGCAGAGCCAAGGACCTTCTTGGACAGTGACACCGTCACCCATTGCCGCGACCATTGAATCACGATCCGCTGGTGAGAAGCCTCGGAACTCGATCTGTGCCTCGCCACCACGAATGGCCGCAACACGTGCGCCAGTCGATTTAATGAAGGTTGCACGGAAGCCATCCAGATACGGTCGTCCCTCAACAAAGTAGTTCTCATTCTTCACGCCACTCAGGAACGCACCCGGTGTATGCTCAGAAAACTGGTACGGACCTGTCCCCACAATATTGGTTTCATACCAGAATGGATCTTCGGCCAATTTATCCGCGCTATAGATAAAGTTCCAAGGTGAGGCCAAGTTTGCCAAGAATGAGGCAGAAGGCCACTGGAGCGTAAAGACAACGGTGGTGTCATCCGGTGCTTCAATCGACTCAACCGCTAGATAAGAGCCTTTGCGACGGCTTACTTGGTCTTCTGCTGGGAAGACAATCTTGTCGTAGGTTGCCTTGACATCGGCTGCGGTTAACGGCGCGCCATCGTGGAAGGTGATGCCATCACGGATGGTAAAGGTGTAGACCAAGCCGTCATCCGAAACGGTCCAATCCTCGGCTACATCACCCTCAACCTCTGGATAGTTCCATTGGTCAAATGCCAGCAGTGTGCTGTAGAACGGTGCAATTGGATGAATACAGGTGAAGCTGGCCTCACGATGACAGTCAAACGAGGACGGCTCACCACCAACCGCAAAGGTCAATGTGCCACCTGCAACAGGGTCGCCTGTATTCTCGACCTCGGTTGCGACTTCGGTTTCTGCCTCGCCAGAATCGGCGGCTGTGTCAGCATCTGTTGCTGCTGGTGCGCCACAGGCCATGATGAGAAGCATGGTTCCCATCAAGAGTAAAGCTAAAATCTTCTTCATAGTGTTTCCTTTGGTATTGATTATTGAGATGAATTGGTCTGGCAGAGAATTATCCCAAACGATTTACCTCTACCGTGCCCAATACATATAGTGTGTTTTATATTGATATAGATAAAAAATTTATTGAAAAAGTATATTATATTCGCAAACCCCCTTGTTTGAATGCAAAATTTGTATGTCTAAGATAAGGTAGCTGCGCCAACAGACTGACGCTCGATTAGATGTGGGCGAATGACTGAACAGACATTGGCTGATTCTGGATACTCGATGCGATTGATGAGCATCTGGGCCGCAATACGTCCCATACCCATTTTATCCACGCGCATGGTTGATAACCCTGGCGTGACATAGCGAGCGGCTGGGATATTATCAAAGCCGATCACAGACAGTTGTCGTGGCACATCCAGTCCAAGAGACTGCGCAGCTTGCATTGCGGCGATGGCAACGCGATCATTGCTGCCGAATAACGCTGTGATTTGCGGATTTTCTTGCAGATATACCAGCGTTGTCTCTTCAGCAGCCCGGTGGTCTAACGGGCAATCAATAAAATGGGGCGTTAGTGCATGTTTCTCAATCGCTTGGATGTACCCTTGTCGCCGCTCTTGAATGCTAGGGAATGCATCCGGTAGACTTCCAACAAGGGCAATGTTTTTGTGCCCCTGCTGCACCAAATGGGATGTCGCCTGATATGCCCCTGCTTGGTTGTCGGTAATCACCACATCATAAGAATCATTCGCTGCATAGCTATCGACCAACACCACCGATGTTGAATGATTTTGCAGATATCCCATCATGGTCTGATCTAAATGCATGCCCACCAACAAGATCCCATCAGCCTGCTGCTCAGTGAGTAGTCGGGGAATCTCCAATGGAACGTTGTTTTCGTCCACAGGTAAATTGGCGTAGAGTAAATTGATTTGCCGTTGACGGCAGACGGACTCAATCCCAGATAGAACAGAGGAATAGAACCCGTTTGTGACGATGGTGTCATTGGGTCGTGACTTCACCAGCAACCCAATACTGCGAATGGTCGATTGCTGCGATTGGGTTGACGTTGGCAGCAGATAGCCCAGAGACTCTGCAACATCTAAAACGCGTTGACGTGTTTCACGTCCGATACCAGATTTCCCACGTAATGCTAATGATACAGTTGCGGGTGATACGCCAATTTTCTGTGCGATATCGGCAATAGTTACTTTGGTTGTATTTTGTTCGTTAATCTCTAACCTTCAATGGATATTAACTAAATTTTTTACTAATACTTTTAAAAATAATGCAAACTATGTTTGAGTAAGGCTAATCCACAGAAATAATTGCCCGCGGAGTAGGCGTTCTCTAACGCCAGTGTACTCGTGTGAAGCCCGCACTAGAGAGTGCTAAC